>NZ_JAKZGV010000019.1:0-68499 GCF_022557375.1 Shewanella sp. MM_2022_3 | reverse complement strand
GTTTACCTCATTAGACCAGTAAAAACGCGCATCATTAACTGTTTGTATTGCAAAGAACTTATCAGCTTTTTATCTAATACACCATCCGGAAAAACGCGCATGCGCGTTTTCCAAACCTATTAACTAAAACTAAGTCACTATAATTATTTGATTTTATAGTTTTTTATTTGCTACAGATGAAATTAATGCGCACTGATATTGTCTTAAAATCACACCAAAGTATCTAAATTTAAATATGACTGTATAGCCATACATTATTAGCCACTTCGCGGTAGGGCCAAACATAGGTAACTAGATGAGAATTTGTATGGTAACAAGAGTAGGTATTTTCGATTGAGATAACGAGCCGAAACACACTTTGGGGCATAAACATTGTAGAAAAGGCTGCGTACCGAAAAGAATGCTGCCATAGGCCAACTAATTGGTTACGCTTTGCTAAACGATCGCCGAAGATCAAAACCGCTTAGGCTAAATTTGTAGCCAATCTGATTTAAATCGTGCTAAATCTTTCATCCATCAATCTATGTTGAATCAGTGCCATTTGCAGGCCCCAACAAAAATGCAAGGAATTATATGCCCACGTCTATCTTGCAAGCGGTAAAGCTCACCCGCTTCGCTTTATTGTCTATACCATTCAGTTCACACAACGTAGGCTCGATCATTTTTGGCGGAATATTGCTAGCAGTGACACCATTAATGGTAAATGCCGCGCCACAACGGGGCGTCAGCTTCCCTCCGAATGCCCAGGCTATAGAAGCCCTTATCGATTCTACTGTTAATCCTTTAATGAACGAATATGGGATCCCTGGGGTGGTGATCGGGATCAGTATGAACGGGCAACAGTACTTTTATCCTTATGGTGTCAGTTCAAAAAAGACAGGGGAAAAGGTGAATGAAAATACCCTATTTGAGATTGGTTCTATCAGTAAAACCTTTACCGCGACCCTCGCAACATACGCTCAACTTGAGGGTAAACTGACGCTAACAGATAAGGTAAGCCAATATCTGCCTGAATTAACCGGTAGCCATTTTGACCAGATCAATCTCATTCATTTAGCCACCCATACAGCGGGAAATCTGCCCATGCAGGTCCCTGATAATATAACCAATAATGCTGAGTTAATAAGCTATTTAAAAGCCTGGCAACCAGCTTATGCCGCAGGTACTCACCGCAATTATGCCAATCCCAGCATTGGTCTTCTCGGTGTGATCGCGGCAAAGCAGCTTGGTCAAGGTTTTCCTGAGGCCGTAGAGCAAACTCTCTTTCGACAACTTGGCATGACAAACAGCTATTTTATGGTTCCAACCAATAAAATGACTGACTACGCCCAAGGCTACAATAAGCAAGATCAGCCAGTACGCCTCAATCCCGGTGTGTTAGCCGATGAGGCCTACGGAATAAAAACGACGGTTGTAGATCTGCTCCGTTTTGTTGAAACCAATATGCAGCAGCATGCGGTGCCTGCAAGGTTGCAACGTGCCATTGATGCCACCCATACGGGCTATTTTGATGTCGGCATGATGACTCAAGCGATGATTTGGGAGCAATATCCGTATCCGATTGCCCTTGATAAGCTCCTCACTGGACATACTCAAGATGTAGTGTTTGGCAGCATGCCAGTGAAAGCCATTACACCACCTCAAGCGCCACAGCAAAATGTCTGGATAAATAAGACTGGCTCAACGGGTGGTTTTGCTGCGTATGTGGCTTATATTCCAGCTAAAAAGCTGGCATTGGTGTTATTGAGTAATAAAAATTATCCAGTGCCGCCACGGGTAACCGCGGGTTACCAGATATTAACAGGCTTAGAAACACTGCAAAATTAATATCGCGTCATCATATTTCAGCCCAAACCGCGCTTGCCAAAATGGAGAGGTTTTCTCTCCATTCAATTTCTCTGCTACGAATATCTCGTTATTGATCAAAACCCATGTAAATAAACGCGTTATATTGTTGACTTAAGAATCCACCCTTTATCAATTATAAAACCTGATTAACAAGATAAACACCAAGTGTAAGCTTAGTTTTACAGCCATAAAAGCATAGAAAAACTTATGTGTTGGATGAAAAAATATTCCTAAAAATCAAGACGATTAGCCATTGAACTACTCAATTTTGGGCGTAAGATGCGCGCCATTGTTCAACTGTGCTTTTTTACGGAATTATGATGTCAGGCGAAAAACCGTCTTTAATCTCATCAAAAACGTCGGCTTCATCAGCAGGAAGTACCACTCGATTGCTCTTTATGCTGGTCTTTATGGTGGCCTGTGGACAGATGGCCCAAACGATTTTTGTGCCAGCACTCCCGCTGATTGCCCAAGGTTTAGCCGTCGATGCAAGCAAGCTACAAGCAGTCATGGCCTGTTATCTGCTCGCCTACGGTTTATGTCAATTTATCTATGGCCCATTATCTGACCGCTATGGGCGAAAACTCCCACTGTTGGTTGGTATTGGGATCTTTATGATTGGCGCGTTAATTGCCACACAAGCCACAAGCTTTAATCAGTTAATTTGCGCGAGTCTGCTTCAAGGCCTAGGCACAGCCAGTGCCGGCGCGCTGTGCCGCAGCATTCCTAGGGATCATTACTTTGGCGATAACTTAGTTAAATTTAATAGCTATGTGTCCATGGCGGTGGTGTTTTTACCCTTGGTGGCGCCCTTCTTAGGGAGCCTTGCTTCAGCCTACTTAGGTTGGCAAGCCGTTTACTGGGTGTTATTTGGGTTTGGCGTCTTTGTTTGGCTACTGCTTTGTTTTGGTTTTAAAGAGTCTTTACCAAAAGACAAACGAGAACAACAACCAGTGTTAGCCTCCTATCGCCATGTGCTACGCCACCGCAGCTTTAGGGCATATCTATTTTCATTAATCGCCACCTTTGCGGGGATTGCCGCCTTTGAAGCCATTGCGGGCGTGCTCTATGGCCAATATTTGCAACTCTCATCTTTTATGGTGAGCTGCTATTTTGTGGCGCCTATCCCCGGCTATTTACTCGGTGCACTGGTAGCAGGAAGACAAAAACAAGCACAACGAACCGTATTTCAAGGTGTTGCCTTGCTCGGTGCTGGCGCATTGTTTATGTTGATCCCTGGGTTGTTTCAACTGGTTGTAGGCTGGAGTTTGTTGATAGGCTCAATTTTATTTTTCAGCGGCGCCGGCATGTTATTTCCGACATTAACCTCGGCTGCGTTAGAACCTTTTCCGCGTCAAGCGGGCATTGCGGGGGCTTTGCTCGGTGGTTTACAAAACTTTGGCGCAGGGCTGGCGGCATTAACTATGTCGCTCGTCCCTATGGGAGGCCAGTTAAGTATCGGTTTACTGAGCGCGCTGATGGTGCTTTTAGTGATTGTGGCCTTGCATTATGCGCGAGATCAAAATGATACCCATCAAACACTATTGCCGCAAAAAACCTGAGGTTCTCTATCAAAATAACAAAGCCCACTTACGTGGGCTTTTGTTTTTCTGATGCTTATCGATTACAGGATCCGTCTTAGTAAAAAATCTGCTTTTAATCTTCTAATACGATTCATAATCTTCTTCACCGGATCGGGATAGCTTTGCAAAGTATCCACTTGGCTATAGTGATATAACCTCTGTGTATGCTCAAGAATATGCGCTTGCTCGGCCTCAAATTGCGCCTTCCAGCTACCCGTTTCATCGTGGATCAAGAGCCCATTCTCTAAATCCAACGCCCATGCTCTAGGGTTTAGATTTGAGCCTGTGATCAAATGCTTACGCCCATCGGCACTGATACCTTTGAGGTGGTAACTGTTGATCCCATGCTTCCACAGATGAATATTGAGTTGGCCATTATCAATCGCCCACTGCTGACGTTTGGCAAATTTACGCAGCGACTGTTCATATAAATACGGCAAGGCACCGATGGTGGAAAAATCTTGCTCAGGCGGAATATAAAAGTCATTCGCCGTTTTATCGCCGACGACAATATCAATCCGTTTGCCGTTGCGCAGATGTTTAGCTAAGGCGCGGACCAAAATATAAGGAGGGTTAAAGTAAGGTGTGCAGATAAAGAGTCTATCTTTTGACTCCTCAACCATCGCAATAACCGCTTTATTCAATAAATTATGTTTACGGCCTAAGCCAAGTAATGGTGTTACCCGATTACCCGTTCGAGTTGCGTTAAACTCGTACTGTGCCTGTGACAAACGTAATTTAAAGCTGCGCACATCGGTTTTAGGCGGTAACACTTCCTGCTGCGCATCTTGAGTAAGCGATGTCACTGCTGGATCGGCAATGATATAACGTTGGATCATTGCCCGCATGCTGCGTGCAAGCTCTGCTGACTCAATCACATGGTAGCGGTCGAAACGGTATTTATCGTTTTGCTGTAGATAGATATTATTAAGACTTGCGCCGCTATAAATCACGGCATCATCAATTACAAAGCCTTTAAGGTGTAATACACCCATAAACTCACGGGATTTAACTGGTACGCCCATAATCTCGATAGGATATTCAGCTTCAGCCATCACTTTGCGGTACATCAAATAATTACCGCTATCACCCTTATGGCCAATCAAGCCACGTCTAGCACGGTGAAAATCGACCAAAATTTTGATATCCAACGCAGGATTTTTAGCCTTCGCCGTCATCAAGGCCTGTAAAATCTCCCGCCCTGCTTCATCATCTTCTAAATAGAGTGCAGCGATGTAGATGCTGTTCTTGGCATTTTCGATGCGAGTAAGTAACTCTGCCTTAAATCGGCATGGCGTAAGCAACCACGTTAAAGCCTCGGGTTGAACGGCTATTCCACCAAGCTTATCTAGCAAGGCATCCTCCTTTAAACATGCTGACCACCCCGATAGGAAGCGCTTGGGGTCAGTGACAAAAACATCACAGCAATCTGTGTTAATTCTGGGTAGGCTTCTGTCACTGCCAGCCTGATTGTTTGTTCTACTTTAAGATGAATATCAGGGTCTACCGGAAACCAAAGCAATTCGATTTGGACAAAACGCTGATCAATTCTACCATTACGGTAACTGATGCTGGGGATCCAATCTAATGTAAAACTCTCTGCTTTACCTTTACATATAGCCGCCAAAGACTGCAGTAATGTTTGGCTAAGCTCTGCAACGACTGCCTGGGGTAAGCCGCGCATACTAATATGAGGCATGGTTTTAGTGGTTACCTAAGATCCTAAAATCGTAAGGGGTAGAAATTACCGACTTCACTGCAACTCGGCAAGACTTTTCGATGAAAAGAGCGCGGCGTAACGCCTATTTTGCTGGTAATTTGAGCTGAAACAAGTCATTGGCAATAATAAGTGTAAAATTACGTCGGTTCAGCCTAAATATATACGAGCAGACAAGCCTACTTCAATGACTAACCAAATACGCTTGCACTCTTTATCGGTTGCTCATTTTGCTTATCTACATAGGGTACCCAAAATGGTAGTTTAATCACAAAATATGGGTTGCTCCTAATGCAAGCATGCCCGTTTTGCGTGTTTTAGCGTAAACTAAAACGTCACCAGTCAACACTCTAAAACTCTATGAATAAAAAAATCCTGTTAACCCTCGCACTGACTTTAGCTTTAGCGTGGGGCATTTTTCATTTTAAAGCGCAACTTGGATTACTCATTTTGCCACTTTTTATTGGCTTGGTTTTATTTGTTACCCTAAGGTTGTATCGTCTGATGGAAAAAGATGATGGCAGTCATGACCGCTAATTAAGAGAGTAAACATACAACAGACATGGAAACGTTCTCCCCATTATTCAATTTACAGCGTTCGGCAGGCATATTGCTAACGGTAGTAGCAACAGCCCTATTACCACATCAGCTGTGGGCTACGACTGCAGATATTCAACATGCGATCTTGAGTCAACAAATTAATGATATTGCACCACGTCACTCGCAAATTGCGCTGCTGGCACTGGATATGGCGAACAGTAAACAGCTTTATAGCCAGCAAGCTGATACCTTGTTTATCCCCGCAAGCACACAAAAGGTCCTTACTGCCGTCACAGCATTGGCCAACCTTGGGGCCGATTTTCGTTATGTGACGGAGCTATGGAGCGATGCCCCCATTCGCCAAGGCCATATTGCGGGAAGTGTCTATCTGCGCTTTAGTGGCGATCCTACCCTCACTCAAGACGATCTTAAGGCCTTGTTTGCCCACCTACAAAAACAGGGTATCAACAGTATTGACGGGCATCTTTATCTTATCGGTGATAAACAAGAGCAATTACAAGCTCCTGGCTGGGTGTGGGACGACCTCGGCATTTGTTTTGCGGCGCCGGTTTCGAGTTACATCATCAATCAAAACTGTGTTTATGGGCAATTCGTTCCAAGCTCGAGCAAGCATTCCTCTGAGGTCAAATTAAGGGTATCTAGTTTTGGGGTAAAGGTCAGCAGTGACGCGATATTCTCTCCCAAAGCTAGCCATGATTTTTGTCAGCTCGATTTAGTGCGACTTGGGCAAAATCAATATCACCTTCGGGGATGTTATCCGGGCAGTGAGGCTATTCCCCTCGCTATTGCAATAACCGATCCTGAAAAATTCGCTATGGATACGTTAACGGCCACACTCAAGGGGGAAATGTCGCTCTCGGGTAAAGTTAAAATTGGCAACGCAATACCTGCAAAGGCAAAACTTATCGCCAGTCACAGTAGTGCGCCTTTGCCGGAGTTGTTAAAGACTATGTTGCTTAAGTCGGATAATCTGATCGCCGACAGCCTGTTTAAGTTAGTCGGACAACACTATTACAAAACCCAAGGAAATTTTACCAATGGTGCGGCGGCCATGCGCCATATCCTTAGCGATTTGGGAGTAGATTTAACCCACGCCAATATCGTCGATGGTTCAGGGCTTTCTCGTTATAACTTATTGAGCGCAAGGCAATTAGCCAATGTGCTTACTCTAATTTATCAAGATGCCCGCTTTCACAGCCTGATTGATAGTTTGCCCGAGGCGGGAGTCAGCGGTACGCTAAAATATCGACTGGGTTACACTCAACCACCGCTCAAAAACCGTGTTTTTGCCAAGACAGGTTCAATGCAAGGGGTTGCCAATTTAGCTGGTTTTATTCGAATACCACAGCGGGATATCTTATTTGTGGTGCTTGAGAATGGCATTAGTCCTGAAACGAAAAAACAACGCACGCCTGCGTTTAGCGCTGACTTTTTGACTCGTCTTATAACTACGGTTGAGCAACAGGCACAAACAAACCAAACATCGACTAAAGAACTCAACACGGTTAAATTAATTGACTGATGAAACTAAAAAGCACTGATAAATCAGTGCTTTTCACATCATTGATCTCACCAATCCAAACTTAGAATAATTCTGCTGGCATTGCCATAGTACTGGCATCACCCGCACGCACTTGCGCTAAATGATAATCGGCCTTAGGCAATAACTTATCAAAATAGAATTTAGCGAGGTAAGCTTTTTGCTCGGCAAAGTTTTTATCCTCGGCGCTAGGGACCTTATCCAACATGGCTAGCCAATAAAAACCATATAAGCTGTAACCAAAGGCATCTAAAAAGTCGACTGCACAAGCATTGATTAACGCAGGTTGAGTCAGTTTTTGCTCATTGATCGATTCAGCCACATGGACTAAAGCATCTAAACGAGCACAAACGGCGGCAACTTTTACGCCGTCGACCTGTGTAAATTCACGCATTTGTGCTTTTAATTCGGCCACAAACTCTTTTAGCGTTGCCAAATTGTCACCAGTGACTTTTCGACCAAGGAAGTCAATGGCTTGAATACCATTTGTGCCTTCATAGATTTGCGCAATGCGGGTATCACGTACCAATTGCTCAATGCCTGTTTCACGAATATAACCATGTCCACCAAAGACTTGCTGCGCCATGATAGTCGCGTCTAAACCACGGTCAGTTAAAAACGCTTTAGCAACGGGTGTTAATAAACCCACGTAGCGGGCAGCTTTAGCTTTAATCTCATCTTGGGCATATTTCGCCAAATCGAGCTGTTTGCCGGTAAATATGGATAAGGCACGTCCCGCTTCTGTCATCGCGCGGATTGTCAGTAGCATACGGCGCACATCGCCATGGACGATAATAGGATCAGAATCGCTCCCCGTGGGTGAGCCACCGGCTGCAACGCCTTGATTGCGCTCTTTAGCATAATCGGCGGCCATTTGATATGCGGCTTGTGCGCTGCCAAGCCCTTGAATACCAATAGCTAAACGTTCGTAGTTCATCATGGTGAACATACAAACCAAGCCACGATTAGGCTGGCCAATCAGATAACCCTTTGCTTCATCAAAATTCATCACGCAGGTTGCCGACCCCTTAAGGCCCATTTTGTGCTCGATTGACCCCACACTAACACCATTAGCCTCACCTAAGCTGCCATCATCATTAACCGTGATTTTGGGTACGAGGAACAGTGAAATACCTTTGCTTTCTGGTAATTTTGCCAGCACTAAGTGAATGACGTTTTCAGTTAGATCGTGATCGCCACCAGTAATAAAAATTTTGCTGCCACTGATCGCATAACTGCCATCCTCCAATGGAATTGCGCGAGTGCGAATATTACGCAGATCAGAGCCAGCTTGTGGCTCTGTCATATCCATCGCTCCAGCCCATTCACCAGAATATAACTTGGGTAAATAAGCTTGTTTTAATGCTTCGCTACCGTGGGCATTGATACACAAAGCAGCTCCCGCGGTTAATGAGCCATAAAGTGTAAACGCGTTGCAGGCACTGTAGGCCATTTCATCCACTAATACACCAAGCATTTTGGGCATGCCCATACCACCAAACTCAGGCTCACCACATAGGCCTACCCAACCACCTTCAGAATATTGCTTATATACGGCTTTATACCCCTCAGGGGTAATCACACCATTATCTTGGTGTAAAACGCCTTGCTCATCACCAGCACGGTTTAGCGGATGGATTAATTCAGCACTGATTTTTGCCGCTTCTTCAAGGATTGCATTGGCCGTATCCATATCAACCATTTCTGCAATCTCAGGTAATTGTGACCACGTATTTGGGGCATCAAAAACCTGTTCCAGTAAGAAACGCATATCTGCTAACGGGGCTTGGTAAGGATTCATTGGGAGACTCTTAAACGTAGGATTTAAACAGTTGTTTTAATTTATACCAGTTCTATACAGAAAACAATCTCATTACAAATTCACTTTGATGCTAAGCACTAATCTACGCAACATAACAGAGTGAAGAACAGGCAATAAAAAACCCTTAAGTGACCTTAAGGGTTATAGTGTAGCGAGAAGTAAACTAGGTTGTCGTCGGCTTAGCTCACGATTAACGTATTGATTACCACATTAAATCGTCAGGGATCGCATAATCAGCATAAGGGTCATCTTCGACTTCTACGGCCTTACCCGCATCCTGTTGCCACAAATAGCCGCACCATTGTGGCACCAATAGATTCACACGTTCGGCAAGCTTGTGGGGGACGAGGTAGCTCTTATCTTCGTATCGAACAATCCCTAATTGGCCTTTAAGCAATTCGGATTGAATTTTCTCATCGATATAGACAGAGTAAATTTTATTGTCGAGCGTATAGTTGAATTTGATCTCGGCATGACTTGGGATCTTGATAGCAAATTGCGTGAATTCACTCACTAATCCTCGCACTTGTCCTCGGGCCGTTGCCTCTGCAAAGCGTTGTTCATTGAGGGCTTTGTCTTTTTCAGCTTGTAAGCGTTTTTGCTCGGCAATCTCAAGTTTTAACGCGCTTGAGCCATCGTCAACCCGAGCCTTTTTATCGCGACGCTTTTGCGTTTTTACATCACGCACTTTTTGTTTACTGGCAAGTCCAGCTTTCAGTAGCTGCTCTTGTAATGCATTCGCCATGGATTTTCACCCGATTTTCTATTAAATAAATGAGTTATAACTATTTAGTTACTGCCCTTTGCTTGCTAATTCACCTAAGGCAGTCATCGCGATACTGGCACCGCCCAGTGACCAACCTCCATCGACGGGAAGTACAACACCCGTGATATAGGATGCCAGCTCAGAGCCTAAAAATAATGCTGCGTTGGCAATATCTTGCCCTTCCCCATTACGTTTTAACGGTACCGATTGTGCCACTTGTTGCTGTAGTGCAGCGCTCGGCGCTAAACGATTAAAGCCTTCGGTGCCTGTAATTGGGCCTGGAATAATGGAGTTAATTCGAATGCCTTCACAGCCCCATTCAATAGCTAAGGTTCGCGTCAGCATGTCAACCCCCGCTTTTGCCGCACAAACATGGGCCTGCATTGGCATCGCAATCGATGCCTGTGGCGCAGAAATTTGAATAATATTCCCCTGTGGGCGACGCAGTAAAGGATAAGCTGTTTTCAGTACTTGGAAACTGCCCAATAAATCAATATCCATTACGGCTTTAAAACCATTCGCCGAAAGCTTAGCGGCAGTTGCTGGGAAATTGCCCGCAGCGCCGCTCACCAATACATCAATAAAACCAAATTCTGAGGCGATGGTTTCAAAGCCCAGTTCTACTGCGGCTAAATCCCTGACATCAAAACTCACCCCAAGATGGATCCCATCTGGATTCGCCTGTTTGAGCTGTAACACCGCAGCATCGACTTTATCTTTGCTTCGACTCGCCACCGCCACATTAGCTCCCGCATGGGCAAACGCAATGGCAATTGCGAGGTTTATACCACTGGTACCACCGGCAACGACAACATTCTTACCCTGATAATTAAACATCGTAGTATTGAGCATGGACGTTCTCCGTGAACAGTTAAAGTTTGTCGCGAATACGAACCTTAACAGCTAAATAGTGTACTGTTCAGTATACTAAAGCAAAGATTGGTGAATCGCCTGCAGCGCAGCCAGAGGATCTGTCGCCTTAGTGATCGGACGACCAATCACTAAATAATCAGAACCGGCAGCAAGCGCCTCAGGCGGCGTCATCACACGGTGTTGGTCGCCAACCTCACTACCCACAGGACGAATACCAGGTGTAATAAGTTTAAAGTCTTGGCCTAATAAAGATTTAAGCACACTCGCTTCTTGGGCTGAACAGACAACACCATCAAGTCCGGCCTGTTTAGTCAATTTAGCTAAACGCTGAACATGCTCAAATGCTGGCACATCAATGCCGATGAGCTTCAGATCGTCATCGCTCATAGAGGTTAATACCGTCACAGCAATCAGCATTGGCGCCTCTTTACCGTAAGGCAGCAAAGCCTTTCTCGCCGCTTCCATCATCGCTAAGCCGCCACTGGCATGGACATTCGTCATCCACACACCAAGTTCCGCTGCAGCAGCAACCGCTTTCGCAACCGTATTAGGGATATCGTGAAATTTTAAGTCGAGGAAAAGATCGAAGCCACGGTCATGGATATCTTTAACTAACTGCGGGCCGAACAGGGTAAACATTTCTTTGCCAACTTTAAGGCGGCACATGTTGGGATCGAGTTGATCTATCAATTGTAAAGCGTGGTTTTTATTATCGTAATCAAGCGCTACGAGGATAGGTTTAGTCGTCATCATCTCTCCAACAGGGTTACACTAACTAGATATTTTAAAAAGTTATTCACCGTCCAAGCCTCTGATCCGTTTAATGGTGCCCCACTTTTTGCAAGAAGGACAATGCCAATATAGTGTATGGGATGGGAAACCACATTCTTTACAGCGGTAGCTTGGCCGGAATTTAATTTGTTGCTCAACAAGTTGCTCAAGCATCGTCAAACTTTGTTTAGCTTGCCCTTCTTCTGCTTGGCGTAGATGCATTTGCATTAAGTGCTGAAAACCCTTCATGGTCGGATGGCGATAAAGCGCATCGAGCACCATGTTTTCAGCAGCTTTAATCTCATCAAGGCTTATCATATGTTGGGCAAGCGCCACCACTACGGATGCGCCAGCACCTTCAGCCATAGCGCCAGCTAATAACTCTTGATAGCCCTCTTTATCTTGAGTATCGCGATATACTTCTTTAGCCGTCGGCAGTGCATCAGCAAAAAGCTCAATATCGGCCTTTTTTAATGCTATCAGCATGGCTTTACACTGACTGTAATCCTTCGCATCGAGAAATTTCTTGGCAAGAGTCAATAAGGCTCGGCCACATTTGGGATCTTGTTTTAAGGCTTGTTGCAGTAGCTTGACCTTCTCAGCATCATCACTGGTTTCATCGGCAAGTTGGCAATAAAAATGCGCTGTTATCGGTTTGAGTACGAGTTGACGTTTACGGCTTAAACGTTTGGTGATATCGATGGCTTTTTGCCATTCCTTTATCACTTGGTAAATCGCAATCAGCTGAGTTTCAGACTCTTCACTGTGGTCATCTTGACTCACCAAATTCAGAAAAATTTCTTCAGCACGGTCGTAAAATCCCGCGGCAAGATAGTCTTTGCCCAGCTCCATCATGGCGATATCGCGCTGCTCATTGGTGAGCGTAGGACGGGCAATTAAGTTTTGATGGATACGAATCGAGCGGTCAACCTCACCACGCTTACGGAATAAGGAACCGAGGGAGAGATGGGTGTCGATGGTTTCATCGTCTACATCGAGCATACTGATGAACAAGTCGACCGCTTTGTCCGACTCGTTAGACAATAAGTAATTTAAGCCGGTGAAATAATCACGACTTAATTGTTTACGCTGATTGCTCTGATTTTGCCTTATGCTCCGCCGCCCCATATACCAACCGTAACCGGCAGCAATAGGAAGCAACAGGAAGAGGATCTCAAGCATATTAGGCGTCTACACCTTGAGGTTTTTTAGCAGTTTGAACCGTTAATTTCTTTTTCGTTGCCGCTAAAGCCAATTTAAGTTTCACAATATAATAGCTCGCTACCAGCCAACTAAGCATAAAGCCTGCAAAGAAAACAATCGCTAACACAACGGGTAAACGGTACTCCCCTTGTGCCACAAAGTAGCTGATTGTCACGACTTGTTCATTACGTGCGCCAAAAATCAAAGCCACTATAAATAACAGTGCCACTAGGACTGTCGCTACAAAAGATTTCACGTCGCACTCCCTTAAACGCCTTTCAATTTTCTGATTATCCAAGAAATTTACTGAGCTGACCAGCTTTGCCTTACATTAGATATAAAAAAGCCCCCTTGCGGAGGCTTTTTGCAATGCGGTCAATTAAACATTGACAGCGTCAACGCGTTCGCGCAGTTCTTTGCCTGGCTTAAAGTGCGGGACGTATTTGCCTTCCAATTCGACGGATGAACCCGTCTTTGGATTGCGGCCAGTACGCGGCGCACGATAATGAAGCGAGAAACTACCAAAGCCACGGATCTCAATACGATCACCGCTTTCTAATGTTGATGCCATTTGCTCCAACATCTCTTTGATTGCGCCTTCTACCTCTTTCGCCGACAGCTGCGACTGCCTGGTGGCGAGTTTTTCGATCAGTTCGGATTTTGTCATCCTAGCTATCCCCTATTATCAAGCCAAACACAGTCACCTAATGGGGAGAAAATCTCCCCATACAACAGGCGATTATTTGCGAGCTGCTTTAAACGCTTCAGCCATTGCATTACTAATAACAGCGTCTTCTTGTTTATTCAAGGTCGCCATTACTTCTTTTTCTTCAGCTTCGTCTTTCGCTTTGATTGACAGGCTGATAGAACGGTTCTTACGGTCAACACCCATGAACTTAGCTTCGATTGCGTCACCTACTGAGTAAACAGTAGATGCATCTTCGATGCGCTCACGGCTGATGTCAGCTACACGGATGTAACCTTCAACAGTGTCAGCCAGTTCAACAGTCACACCTTTAGCATCAACAGCAGAAACAGTACCGTGTACGATAGTACCTTTCTTCTTGTCAGCTAAGTAAGCGTTGAATGGGTCGTCTTCAGTTTGTTTAACACCTAAGCTGATACGCTCACGCTCTGGGTCAACAGACAGAACCACTGCGTGGATTTCGTCGCCTTTCTTGTACTCAGATACTGCGTCTTCGCCAGTGCCGTTCCAAGAAATGTCAGACAAGTGAACTAAACCATCGATACCGCCGTCAAGACCGATGAAGATACCGAAGTCAGTGATTGACTTGATCTTACCAGAAACCTTGTCGCCTTTGTTGTAACGAGTTGCGAAGTCATCCCATGGGTTGGTCTTACATTGCTTCAGACCTAGAGAAATACGACGACGCTCTTCATCGATGTCCAGAACCAGAACTTCAACTTCATCACCTAAGTTAACCACTTTAGATGGGTGGATGTTCTTGTTAGTCCAATCCATTTCAGAAACGTGAACTAAACCTTCAACGCCTTCTTCGATTTCAACGAAACAACCGTAGTCAGTCAGGTTAGTTACGCGACCAGTTAACTTAGTGTTTTCTGGGTAGCGCTTGCTGATTTCTAACCATGGATCTTCGCCAAGTTGTTTCAGACCTAGAGACACACGAGTGCGCTCACGATC
Source organism: Shewanella sp. MM_2022_3 (assembly GCF_022557375.1). NCBI lineage: Bacteria > Pseudomonadati > Pseudomonadota > Gammaproteobacteria > Alteromonadales > Shewanellaceae > Shewanella > Shewanella sp. MM_2022_3. The sequence goes on along the minus strand of NZ_JAKZGV010000019.1, from coordinate 54,152 downwards.
GTACTTCAGTACTTTAACGTTGATTTCGTCACCAACGTTGACGATTTCAGATGGGTGCTTAACGCGTTTCCATGCCATATCAGTGATATGTAACAGACCGTCAACGCCACCTAAATCTACGAATGCACCGTAGTCAGTCAGGTTCTTAACGATACCTTTAACTGCTTGACCTTCTTGCAGGTTTTCTAACAGTGCATCGCGCTCAGCGCTGCTTTCTGATTCGATAACTGCACGACGAGAAACAACAACGTTGTTACGCTTCTGGTCTAGTTTGATAACTTTGAATTCTAATTCTTTGTACTCTAAGTGAGCGGTGTCGCGAACTGGGCGCACGTCAACTAGAGAACCTGGTAAGAAGGCACGGATACCGTTTAATTCAACAGTGAAACCGCCTTTCACTTTACCATTGATGATACCGATTACAGTTTCAGCATCTTCGTAAGCTTTTTCCAGAACGATCCAAGCTTCGTGACGTTTCGCTTTTTCGCGAGACAGTTGAGTCTCACCGAAGCCGTCTTCAACAGAGTCAAGAGCTACGTCAACTTCATCACCAACAGCGATTTCTAAAACACCTTGAGCGTTTTTGAATTGTTCAGCTGGGATTGGGCTTTCAGACTTCAGACCTGCATCAACCAGAACCATACCGTTTTCGATAGCAACTACAGTACCACGAACGATAGAGCCTGGACGGAATTCCAGAGTTTGAAGGGATTGTTCAAATAGATCAGCAAAAGATTCAGTCATGTTTAAGTTACTTTAATGTAATAAACCACAGTCAATCCTAGACGTGGAGTCAGTCAAATTATCCGTATCATCCTTAATACGAATACCTACCCGAGCAATAATTTTAGTTAGTGCTGGATAATTTTTGCTTGATAAAGTTGAGCGCAAGCTCCAGTACTTCATCAATACCTTTATCGCTTGTATCGATAACGAGCGCATCCTCGGCTGGGACCAATGGTGCCACAGGACGATTCATATCGCGGTCATCACGTTCGATAATTTCAGCTAAAAGGCGCTCGATATTAACATCGAAGCCCTTGTCCTGCAACTGATTATAGCGTCTTTGAGCCCGCTCTTGTGCAGATGCCGTTAAATATAATTTAGCCGATGCTGTTGGGAAAACTACCGTCCCCATATCGCGGCCATCGGCGATCAATCCCGGTGCCGTTCTAAAGGCTCGTTGGCGACGCAATAAGGCTTCCCTAACACGGGGAAACGCCGCCACTTTAGAGGCAGCATTTGAACATTCTTGGGTACGTATCGCTGTGGTGACGTCTTCACCTTCTAAGATCACTTGAACGGGGTCTTTCTCATTGCCCGTTAAAAATTTCACATCGAGGTGTGAAGCTAGCAAGGTGATGGACTCTTCATTTTCCAATTCTACGTCGTGATGAATGGCAGCTAGTGCAAGTACTCGATAAATTGCACCACTATCAAGCAGTTGCCAACCTAGATGCTTAGCCAATAATTGGCTAATTGTCCCTTTACCAGCACCACTTGGGCCGTCGATTGTGACTACAGGAGCCCGTTCAGACATACATTCCTCCGCAAAAAATAATCATCATCCGTGAGTTCATAAGTAGAGCCCCGAAAATGAGCGCGCCGCATTGTACAATAATATACAAATAAAATCCGTGGATTTTTTATGAAGTTTAGAAGCCGCTCAAATGCGGCTTCTTTTGTTTGATATGGTCAGAAGTCAATCTGTTAGCTGAAAACGTTAGGCCTTCAGACTGACAAATTGAGCAAAATAGTCAGGGAAGGTTTTCGAGGTGCAGTCAGGATCGTTAATAGTGATCCCGCAATCGGCAAAGGCCAGCATGGAGAAGCACATGGCCATGCGGTGATCGTTATAAGTGTCAATCTCTGCGGTATTCAGTACTGCTGGCGGCGTGATTTGAATATAATCATGTCCCTCTTCGACTAACGCGCCGACTTTACGCAGCTCAGTTGCCATCGCCGCCAAACGGTCGGTCTCTTTAATGCGCCAGTTATAAATATTGCGAATGGTGGTCGTGCCCTTAGCAAACAAGGCGGCGGTAGCAATGGTCATCGCCGCATCGGGAATATGATTCATGTCTAAATCAACCGCAGTTAACGGCGCGCCACGGGCAATAATATAATCATCGCCCCACTCAATATCAGCGCCCATTTTTTCCAGCACATCGGCAAATTTCACATCGCCTTGAATGCTTAAACGGCCAACACCAGTGACTTTCACCTCACCGCCTTTGATGGCACCCGCCGCTAAAAAGTAAGATGCGGAAGAGGCATCCCCTTCTACTAACACTTTACCCGGTGACACATACTGCTGCCCGGCGGGGATTTCAAAGCGGGCATAGTCATGGTTAATCACCTGAACGCCAAACTGCGCCATCAAGGCTAAGGTAATGTCGATATAAGGTTTTGAAACCAGTTCTCCTTTGACATGAATATTCACACTGCCCTTAGCGAGGGGGGTAACCATTAACAGCGCCGTTAAGAATTGGCTAGACAGATCGCCAGCAATTTCTACATCGCCACCGTTAAGCCCGGTTGCATTGATGGTCAGAGGCGGAAACCCTTCATTCTTAAGGTACACAATATTCGCGCCCAATTGTTTTAGGGCATCGACCAAGTCACCAATGGGACGCTCTTCCATGCGGGGCTCGCCGGTTAAGGTAAATTCGCCACGCCCTAAGGTCAGCGCAGCGCACAATGGGCGCATAGCCGTGCCCGCATTGCCTAGAAACAGCGTTTGCGCAGTATCCGCCGAGATAGCACCACCTAAACCAATAAGCTCGCAGACAGTATTATTTTGCGATAAGCGGTATTCAACTCCCAACTGCTTTAAAGACGCCAACATATGACGAATATCATCGGAGTCGAGCAAATTGGTTAGCGTGGTGGTGCCTTTGGCTAAGGTCGCCAATAATAATGCGCGGTTAGAAATGCTTTTTGAGCCCGGAATGTTGATCTCACCGCGGACTTGCACAACAGGTTCAAGACGTAATTGCTTCATGAATAAATCTTCTTTCTCTTTGGGCGTGATTGATGTCATCACGCGAACTGAATAGGCTAATGGCAACTTCACGCTACAGAACGTCAAGTTTACGTTACTAATAAAAGGAGATTGGGGACCTTGTTGGTGCTTCGTCGTTATAAAATTACCGATAGTGACGCAGGATTCAACCGTTTTTTACTAAAAAATGGCTTTTGAAACCGGAAATTTACTCAAGTCAGCCTAAAAATAACAAAAATACTAAATATAATGGGTGAAATTGTGATCTAAACGGTTTTTCGGCAGGCTTTTTTGCCAGACTAATTGGTCTCTAAACACCATTTTTACTTTAAAGTTTTCATCTATTCACGTTATCCTAGGTTTCAATCGATAAATCACGCACATCCTATGTGATTCATGCTGTCGCTTAATAACTAGAAAGGTAGATGGAGCTATGTTTAACTCACTCATCGCAATGCCTGCGGATCCGATCCTCGGCTTGTTGACCCAGTACCGCGAAGACACACATCCACAGAAAGTAGACTTAGGTGTCGGTGTTTATAAAGACCCCGCGGGAAACACCCCCATTCTCAATTGTGTAAAAAAAGCCGAGAAATTTCGTTTAGAAACGGAGACGACAAAGGTCTATATCGGTCCAACCGGCTCGCCTCAGTTTAATACCCTGATGACAGAGTTAGCCTTTGGCAGTGATCATAGCGCGATTATCGCTAACCGTATTCGTACTGTTTCAACGCCTGGCGGTACGGGTGCTCTGCGTGTTGCGGGTGACTTTATTAAGCGCTGCAATCCGAATGCGGTATTGTGGGTAAGCGATCCTACATGGGCTAACCATACCGGTTTATTCGAAGCTGCTGGGATCACAGTTAAAACTTATCCCTATTATGACTACGATAGTAAATCATTGAAATTTGGTGAGATGCTTGCTGCATTATCGCAAGTGAGTCCTGATGATGTAGTGTTATTTCACGCCTGCTGCCATAACCCAAGTGGGATGGATTTGACCACTGAGCAATGGGACAAAGTGGTTGCCCTCACCAAGGAGCAAGGTTTTACCCCGCTTATCGACATGGCCTACCAAGGTTTTGGCGATGGTGTTGATATTGATGCCTACGGCGTGCGTAAAATGGCTGCAGCCGTTGATAATATGATCCTGTGTAGTTCATGCTCGAAAAACTTCGGTCTGTACCGTGAGCGTATTGGTTCCTGCTCTGTGATTGCCAAAGATGCCAATACCGCCAATATCACGCAATCTGTACTGCTTTATGTGGTTCGCAGCCTCTACTCCATGCCGCCAGCCCACGGCGCGGCGATTGTTGAGACGATTTTAGGATCAAAAGAATTAACTCAAGAATGGCTTGATGAGCTCAAAGTGATGCGCGATCGCATCAATGGTAACCGCGCGATTTTAGTTGAAAAACTCAAAGCCAATGGCGTTGAGCGCGATTTTAGCTTTATCGCTCGCCAAAAAGGCATGTTTTCCTTCCTTGGAGTTAATCCTGAGCAAGTGGCGCGTCTACAGAAAGAATTTAGCATTTATATGGTAGGGTCAAGCCGCATTAGCATAGCAGGCATTAGCGAAGACAATGTGGATTACTTAGCTAAGTCGATTGCCAAAGTGCTTTAAATACAAGTGCTTTAAATACAAGCGATTTAGTACTTTTTAACCATCTAGTTACTCTGCTGTATTCTCTATCTAGGATGCAGCAGAGTTATCTATCGCTTGTAAATATTACACTCGTCTATTTAGTTTGGATTGACGAGTCTTCCTTTTTCGTTCCCCCTAAAAAACCTCATAAGCCACGTCATCCTCACCCTTTAAGCATTTATTTTCAATCGTAAAACCCTATTTGAATGATGTTGACTCCACGGTCTTATCACAATAAACCGCACGTTGTGATCTCAATCGGCGGATTTCCATTTTATCAATCGGGGCTACGGTAATTTTCACTTTTTAAAGCCAGAGCCACTGAGTAGATTAATCGTCATTATTGAACTTGTGGGTATTCCGCCATGTTATTACAAGATAAATTAATACAAATCGTCACGAGCCCGCAGCTTTCACCTAAGCAAAAATCTAACTATTTAGCGTTGGAGGCTGAGGCAAGTTTGCCCTATATGCCGATATCGACTGAGGTTAACGCGGCAATGAATGACGGCGTGATCTGCGATATGTTTGAAGGCCATGCACCGTTTAAACCGCGTTATGTATTGCCAGATTATGCCCGTTATCTTCAGCAAGGCTCAGAATATTTAGAGCTTTCACCTGCACAGGATTTAGATGAAGCCCTCAATGCCTTAACGATTCTGTATCACCATGTGCCATCGGTGACCAATATCCCCGTGTATTTAGGTCAGTTGGACGACATTTTGATGCCTTTCGTGGAAGGAATGGATGCGGATGTCCTTTATCGTAAACTAAAGCTGTTCTGGATAATGCTCGACAGAACCCTGCCCGACGCCTTTATGCACGTTAATATTGGCCCAACAGACAACATTGTTTGCCGTACCCTACTGCGCATTGATGCCGAGCTCAAACAAGTTGCCCCCAATTTGACCTTTATGTATGACCCCGCCGTCACGCCGGATGAATTATTGCAGATTGCGGCCACCAATATTTGTCAGTGCAGTAAACCGCATATCGCCAACTATCCTCTGCATGCCAGTGTATTTGACAAGCGCGGCTTTGGTATTGTGAGTTGCTACAATGCCTTACCATTAGCAGGCGGCGCTAATACCTTGGTTAGACTCAATCTGAAAGAAGTGGCATTAAAAGCCACATCAATCAATGACTTTTTTGAGCGTGTTTTGCCCTATTACTGCTCACTCACCTTCGAACTTATCGAGGCGCGCTCAGCATTTTTACATCAAGAGTCGCACTTCTTTGATAGCTTTTTAGTTAAAGAACAATTGATTGATGAATCGCGCTTTGCACCCATGTTTGGTATTTATGGTATGGCTGAAGCGGTGAATATTCTGCAAGCTCTGATGACAAGTGAGACAGACAAATCATCTGAATCAAACAAACCCACAGGCTATGGGCATAGCATGGATGCAAACCAACTTGGCTACCGTATTTCTGCCGCCCTCGATACCATAGTAAAATCCACGCCCGTCACCTATGGCTATCATGGACGAGCGCTGCTGCATTCACAGGGCGGTATTAGTCTCGATAAGGACGTGACACCCGGCGTTCGTATTCCCTATGGCACGGAACCCAATCCCATCGCCCATATTCAAGCCCTCGCACAGCATCACCAGTATTATACGGCGGGGATCAGCGATATTTTGACCATAGATGAAACCGTCAAATCAAATCCTCAAGCTATGTTCCAGCTGTGTAAAGCGGCGCTGGAGTTAGGCTTTAGGGAATTTACCGCCAATGTGGCCTCTAACGATTTAATGCGTGTCACTGGCTATATGGTAAAACGCTCTGATATTGAAGCATTTAAACAATGCGGTTCGCGCCTTAATACCACGGGTTTAGGAGCAGAAGCCGCACAGAATACCGGCATATTACAACGCCAAGCACGCGTAATTGCCCATGAGCATTCTCCCTGTGTCGTTAACTAAACCAGCCATAAATAAGCAGGCAATAGTTAGTCAGCTATTGCCGTTTTCCTGCGTCGACGGGCCTGGCAGCAGGCTCGTATTATTCCTGCAAGGCTGTAATTATCAATGTAAAAACTGCCATAACCCACATACCATAGGCTTATGCGATGGCTGTGGCGATTGCATCGCCACCTGCCCTGACAAGGCGCTGACGTTGATAACCGCTAACAATAAACATCAGATCCATTGGGATAAAGATCGTTGTAGCCAGTGCGATACTTGTCTTGCTGTGTGTCCAAAACAAGCTAATCCTAAAGTCACCCGATACACTGTTGAAGAGATCTTGGCGATTATCCACCATCAGCGTCATTTTATTAATGGCATTACGGTGAGCGGCGGTGAAGCAAGTCTACAACTGCCATATATTATTGAATTATTTAAAGCGATTAAGGCCTCAACGTCGTTATCACAGTTAACCTGTATGCTCGATACCAATGGCAGTTTGAGCCTCACAGGCTGGCATAAACTGCTGCCCTTTTTAGACGGCGCTATGGTGGATCTTAAAGCGTGGCAAAAAGAGACCCATAGATACATTACCGGGCGAGATAACCATGCGGTGTTCAAATCGATTGAACTCTTAGCGCAGCAGCAAAAACTGTATGAAGTAAGATTGCTGCATATTCCGGGTATTACGGATTTTGAGCAGGAAATAGACGCGCTATCTTGCTATTTACTGACACTTGGTGCCGATACGCGGGTGAAATTAAACGCCTTTCACCACCATGGCGTGGTTGATGAGGCGTTAACTTGGCCAAGTTGCACTCAAACCGATATTGAAGCCTTAGCAGCCTCCCTTGCCCAGCGAGGCTTAACAAATATCGTCTTACCGTCCATCTACCTTTAATGGCTACAAAGCAGGATCTGCTCGTACAGCCAGCGTAGTGCGGGATCCTTCATACTTTGTTTATGCCAAACGAGGCTATAAGCCACTTTTCCATATTCGATGGGTAACGATTTGACGGTTAAACCTTTGGCTTGGCTGGCGATAGATGCCCAGCGGCGCGAGCAGGTAAACAGCAGCTCACTGTGGTGACACATTAACGCCGCGCTGCCAAAGTCTGGCACCGAAATAGGTACCGCACGTTTTTGAGATTGCTGAGCGAGTAAAATATCAAAATAAGGTGTACTCAGATCCGTATCTGTGATGCCTATATGGCTGAAGCTGAGATAATCATCAAAGCTGATATGCGATTGTTTGGCCAAGGGATGGGATGAGTTCATTAAGCAAATCATTTCATCGCTGAACAAGGTTTCCCACACGAGATCATCTTGCGAAGGATTAGGCTGACTCAAATCATGGGGTAACAGTACAAAATCTAACGAGCCATTAATGAGTCCATCAAAACCGATATTGTCTTTGCTGTAAATATCGAGATGAATATGGGGCGCCAAACCCAAAATATGGGCGCTGAGTTTGGCGGCCAGCAGCTCAAAAGTACTTTCGCGCATTGCCAGTGTAAACCGCCCCTCATAGTTTGTTGGGGTAAACGCATCTTGACTCATGATCTGATTCATATCATTGATCATTTGTTGCACGCTTGGGCCTAATCGTTTGGCTAAAGGCGTTGCAACCAGTGAGTTACCGTTACGGTAAAACAGTTCATCATTCAAACTGTCTCGAAGCTGGCTTAAGGTTTTACTGACAGATGAAGGGCTTAAGCATAAACGTTCGGCGCTAGCGGTAACGCTCAGAGTATCGAGCATCACATGCAAAGTGATTAAGTGCTTCATACTAATGCGCGAAAGCTTGGCTAAATCCATCAGTGGTTTCCTAGTAATTTATCTTATGTAAAAATCAAAATATCAACTTTTAATCATGATAAACAATAAGATAAAACTTACCCAATAGATTGCTAAGTATATTAGTCTGTTATGCGTGCCGGCTCACAGGCTTGCTCGGTACAAGTGCCATTGCTCAAGCTTATCTGGGTTGCATCTAATACCAATCGTATTAAATATCTGTTCATTCAGCGGGAGTTAAACGGGCTTTAGACAAGGCGAAGGCTTGAAGGCATAGTGGCGCTCTGTCGAAAGCCTTAAACGCAGTATAAAGCCCGTTCAACCCCGCCCAGCGGGAGCCTCACAGGCATCTCACTCCCGTGTTACATTGACTTAAAAGGGAATAACCATTTCTTCGTCAATGCGCCTTGGATTGAGATGCCTGTGAGGCTCTGAACTGATTAGATATTTAATGTGATTGGTATAACCAAATCCAGCCAACAAAAAAGCGAATGCATATGTGCATTCGCTTTTGCGTATAACAGCTTAAAACTTATGTGCCTTGGGCGAGCGCGGACTACATCTTGTGATGTTTCGCTGCAAACTCATTCATAAATGTCACCAGCGCGGCAACACCTTCCAGTGGCATTGCATTGTATAGGCTTGCACGCATACCACCGACGATTCGGTGCCCTTTTAAAGCCACTAAGCCCGCCGCTTCGGCCTCTTTTAAGAAGGCGCCATCGAGGGACTCATCCGCCAGTTGAAAGGTCACGTTCATTTGTGAGCGGTTCGCAGCCACCACACCATTTTTATAGAAAGGATTGGCGTCGATACAGGCATACAGCATTTGCGCTTTTTGCTGATTGATTTTCGCGATACTGGCTACACCACCTAAGGATTTGAGCCAAGCAAACACTTCCGCCGCTAAGTACCAAGCAAAGGTTGGAGGGGTGTTGAACATAGAGTCATGCTCTACCGCTAAACGGTAATCCATGATCGATGATTGGGTTAAACTCGGCAGTTTCAACATATCATCACGCACGATCACGATGGATAAGCCCGAAGGACCAATGTTCTTTTGTGCACCAGCATAGATTAAACCATAACGGCTGACATCAATTTCACGCGACATAATGGTTGACGATAAATCGGCGACAATCGGCCATGGACTGTCTAACTCATCAAAAATTTCGATACCATCAACTGTCTCATTTGGGCAGTAGTGCACATAACGGTAATCAGCATCAATCTTATGCAGTTCAGGCAATACTACCGCATTGAGTCCATTATGTTTTTCAACAATGTTAAGGCTGTCAATTTGTGCGTCGCCCGCCAGCTTTTTTGCTTCGGCTAATGCTGCAGAAGACCATTGACCACTGACTAAATACAGGGCTCGGCCTTGGTTGCCTAAAAAATTATTCACAACGGCAGAGAACTGACCGCGACCACCGCCGTGCATAAACAGCACATGATAGTTTTGTGGAATGTGCATCAGCTCGCGTAAATCCGCCTCAGCTTGCTTGGTCAGCGCGATAAATTCCTTGCCTCTGTGGCTGACTTCCATCACGGAGACACCTAGCCCATTCCAATCGAGTAATTCCTGTTGTGCTTTTTTCATTACCGCTGCGGGTAACATCGCAGGACCTGCACAGAAATTATAAATCGCGCTCACTGCCACTCTCCTTATTTACAAACCATGATATTAGAATTCATAAAATAAAACGTTGCCATGAAAAAAACGAGCGTCCAATTGGACGCTCGTTTTCATACTCTCGAATTAGTCTTCGTCTTGCTCGTCGTCAAGCTCTTCGTCTTCGTCTAATTCTTCTTCCAGTTCATCCTCTAAAGGCTCTTCTTGAACAGAGTCACCTTCAGCGACAACTGGGACGATTGGCATACCGTTTTCATCCAGCTCGACTTCATCTTCGTCGCCTTGGATCTCATCGATACGTTGCAGACCAACCACTTTTTCGTCACTTGCGGTACGGATAATAGTCACACCTTGAGTGTTACGACCGATGATAGACACACCGTTCGCAGGCGTACGGACTAAGGTACCTTTGTCGCTGATCAGCATAATTTCATCATTGCCGCCAACTTGTACCGCGCCAACCACTGCACCGTTACGCTCGCTCACCTTGATCGATACCACACCTTTGGTCGCGCGGCTCTTCGATGGATATTCAGACAGTTCAGTACGTTTACCATAGCCGTTTTCGGTCACGGTTAAGATAGCGCCATCGCCCTTAGGTACGATGAGAGACACTACTTTTTGACCTTCTTCGAGCTTGATACCGCGAACACCGGTCGCGCCGCGACCCATTGGACGCACGCCCTTGAAGTTGATTTGTGGGTTGCCTTCTTCGTCCAGCACTGGGTTGCCGTTTTCATCGAGTACGGCCACTTCTTCGCCTTCTTTAAAGCGAACCACTTTACCTTCATTGGAGAACAACATGATCTCATCATCACCATTGGTGATATCGACACCGATCAGTTGGTCACCGTCTTTCAGGTTAACGGCAATAATGCCGTTTGCACGTGGGTTACTGTAGGCCGTTAGCGCAGTCTTCTTCACGGTACCGTTAGAGGTCGCCATGATGATGTACTTATCTTCTGCGTATTCACGCACCGGCAGAATCGCCGTAATGCGCTCACCATCGGCCAGCGGCAGCAGGTTAACAATCGGACGACCGCGCGATGTACGGCTCGCCAGCGGTAATTGATAGACCTTGAGCCAGTACATCTTACCGAAATCTGAGAAGCACAGAATCGTGTCGTGGGTATTCGCAACCAGCAGTTTTTCAACGAAATCTTCGTCTTTCACTTTAGTTGCGGCTTTACCTTTACCACCACGGCGCTGGGCTTGGTAATCGCTCAGCGGTTGGTACTTGGCGTAACCTAAGTGTGACAGGGTCACAACCACGTCTTCTTCGTTGATTAAGTCTTCAAGACTCATATCAATTTCATTGGCGTTGATGACAGTGCGGCGAGCATCACCGTATTCAGCAAGAATTTCTTCCAGCTCTTCTTTGATGACTTCCATCAAACGCTCAGGGCTGCGCAGAATAAACAGCAGACCCGCGATGAACTCGAGCAGTTCTTCGTATTCGGCGATGATCTTATCGTGCTCAAGACCGGTTAAACGGTGTAAGCGCAGCTCAAGGATTGCCTGAGCCTGTTGCTCAGTCAGGTAATATAAACCATCACGGATACCGAATTCTGGCTCTAACCATTCTGGACGCGCCGCATCGTCACCCGCTTTTTCAAGCATGCCCTGCACATGACCCAGTGCCCAGCCCTGCTCAACCAGTTTGACTTTAGCGTCTGCTGGGGTTGGCGACGCTTTGATCAGCGCAATAATCGGGTCGATGTTAGCAAGCGCGACCGCTAATGCCTCAAGAATATGGGCGCGTTCGCGCGCTTTACGCAGTTCGAATACGGTACGGCGAGTCACCACTTCACGGCGGTGCAGGATAAAGCACTCAAGCATTTCTTTTAAGTTAAACAACTTAGGCTGACCATTGGTCAATGCCACCATGTTGATACCAAAAGAACATTGCATTTGTGTCTGGGCATAGAGGTTGTTCAGGACAACTTCGCCCACTTCGCCGCGTTTGATTTCGATAACGATACGCATACCGTCTTTGTCAGACTCGTCGCGCAGGCCGCTGATGCCTTCAATCTTCTTATCTTTCACTAACTCAGCGATTTTCTCGATGAGTTTCGCCTTGTTCACCTGATAAGGAATTTCGGTGACGATAATGCGTTCACGGCCATTATCTTCGGTTTCGACTTCAGCCAGTGCGCGCATTACTGCACGGCCGCGGCCCGTCTTATATGCATCGATAATGCCTTTACGGCCGTTGATAATCGCCGCCGTTGGGAAGTCTGGGCCAGGAATATGTTCCATCAACTGTTCGATAGACAGCGCAGGATCGGCAATTAGCGCTAAACAGCCCTTAACGACTTCGGTCAAGTTGTGAGGCGGAATGTTAGTCGCCATACCTACCGCAATACCCGATGAACCGTTAATCAACAGGTTAGGTACGCGTGTCGGTAATACCGCAGGAATTTGTTCTGTGCCGTCGTAGTTTGGCACATAGTCAACGGTTTCTTTTTCAAGATCGGCAAGGAGCTGGTGCGCTAACTTATCCATCCGGATTTCGGTATAACGCATTGCCGCGGCAGAGTCACCGTCAACCGAACCGAAGTTTCCTTGACCGTCGACTAAGGTGTAACGCAGTGAGAAAGGCTGAGCCATACGCACGATAGTGTCGTATACCGCCGAGTCACCATGGGGGTGATATTTACCGATCACGTCACCGACCACACGGGCAGACTTTTTGTACGGCTTGTTCCAATCGTTCTTCAATTCACTCATGGCAAACAGCACGCGGCGATGTACAGGCTTAAGGCCATCACGCACGTCTGGTAATGCACGTCCTACGATGACGCTCATGGCGTAATCAAGGTACGAATTCTTTAGTTCGTCTTCGATATTAATTGGCGAAATAGATGATGCCAGATCAGTCATAAACTGCTCGTTCCCCTGAAAATTAGCCGACAACGCATAATCCGTATCATTGAGCGGCCCAAAAACGTGATTTGGCATTCTAACACAGTTATTTAATGTCGCCAGACCTATCCTGCGCGAATTGAGAAGGATGTGGCTTAATAGATGAAAACACTGTCAATTTGCACTTTTAAACCCGATAAAATCGGTTGTTAATGGCGAAATTGAGTCCAAGACTTGATTAATATCCGAGCAGAAAAACCGCTCCGCTTCACAAAGTGTTTAAGAATTAATGATAATTGCTGAAATTTCACTCAACCACAAAGACTTAGAATCAGCCAATACTGTGTTTATCCACCATTGTCGTTATAATAGCCGCACTATTCAGCCGCTTTAGGTAATCGCATGCAACAGAATACCAACGTAGACCCACAGGAAATCGCAAAGTTTGAACGTATGGCCGAAACCTGGTGGGATCTCAATGGCGAGTTTAAACCACTGCATCTATTAAATCCCCTTCGCTTAAACTATATCGATCAAACTGCTGGCGGGATTTTTGGTAAAAAAGTGCTCGACGTCGGTTGCGGCGGTGGCATTTTATCCGAAAGTATGGCGCGCATCGGTGCAGTGGTTGATGGTCTTGATATGGGTGAAGAACCGTTAGAAGTTGCACGCTTGCATGCGCTGGAAACCGGTGTGAGCATCCATTACGTGAAAAACACCGCCGAGGCTCATAGGGAAGATCACCGCGAATACTATGATGTGGTGACCTGCATGGAGATGCTCGAACACGTACCCAATCCCCAATCAGTGATCCAAGCCTGCTGCGATATGGTAAAACCCGGTGGTTTTGTGTTTTTCTCTACAATTAATCGCAATGTTAAATCCTTTGTCGAAACCATTATCGGTGCTGAATATCTACTGAAGATGTTACCGATTGGCACTCATGATCATAATAAGTTTATTAAACCTTCCGAATTGATTGAGTTAGTCGATAACACCGACCTCATCTGCAAAGACGCCCTTGGGATCACTTATAACCCGTTAACAGGGATTTTTAAGTACACATCTAAGGTCGATGTAAACTATATGATTGCAACGCAAAAGGCAGATTAAGATGGGTTTAGCTGAGGTTAAAGGGGTCTTATTCGACCTTGATGGTACCCTTGCCGATACCGCGCCGGATCTGGTTCAGGCCCTTAACCTCAGTTTGTCTGATGTCGGTATTGCAGCAAAACCCTTTGCAGACATGCGTAGCGCCGCCTCCCATGGCAGCTTTGCCTTAGTCGATGCGGCCATTCCAGGCGCAGATGAGGTGCTACGCACCCAAGTCCAGCAAGGACTCCTTGCCCACTATCAAAGGATCAATGGCGACCATTGCCAATTGTTTGAAGGTATTTCCCCACTGCTTGACTGGCTCGAGTTATGCCGCGTGCCATTTGGAGTCATCACCAATAAACCTGCCCGCTTTACTCGTCCCCTGTTACATAAACTTAAGCTCAGCTCGCGTATGCCAGTGATGATCAGCGGCGATTCGACCCGTTACCCTAAGCCCCATACCGCACCTATGCTATTGGGCGCGCAGCAGTTGCAGTGCAAGCCACAGCACATCCTTTATTTAGGCGATGCCGAGCGGGATTTACTCGCAGCCCAAGCGGCGGGCATGCTCGGCGGTGTAGCGCTGTGGGGATATTTGGGCGAGGACGATACACCCGATGCATGGCCTGCCTATGCACAGTTTACGACGCCTTCGAATTTACATTCGGCACTAAGCCAAGCGTTAACAAAATAAGCGCGAATCAGGATTCGTGCTGATAGCTATTAATAGAATTAACGCTATGGGTCAATCCCCGCGATCGTGATCGCTGCTTATTTTAGCGATCGATCACACTGCGGGATCGGAATAAAAATTCGCCATATCAGACGCACGCTAATCTCAATTTGAGCTACAGGGTTAGTCATTACTAACGCATTTTTTTATCCTCAAGATATCCACAAGATACCCCCTAAATTGAGACTTGCAAATAATAGCAAACCTCACTATCTTGTATCTCAGATTATTTAAAACACCATATCTTGTGTATAGGTAGCAATCAGACACACTAGAAGTTCCCCGCTAAATCGACTATTTTCACCATAGTCAACAGTATTAAGGGTTTTCAGGTTGATTGTTTTACAAGGAAACGTACGGTGACTTAGTTCACCTGAACAGATATCAGAACCAAGGCCTCTCTTCAATGAATAGCAATATGACAGTTACAAAACGCTGTGGTGCACGTGAGACAATTGATCTCGACAAAATACACCGCGTAATTACTTGGGCAGCCAAGGGATTAAAAAACGTTTCTGTTTCTGAAGTTGAACTTCGCACGCATTTACAGTTTTTCGATGGGATCCCAACCGAAGCTATCCACGAAACGATCATCAAATCTGCGGCGGATTTAATTTCCCCTGAGTCACCAGATTATCAGTTTCTGGCTGCGCGTTTAGCCGTATTCCATTTGCGTAAGAAGGCTTTTGGTCAGTTCGAGCCGCCCAAGTTATATGACCATGTCACTAAGCTGGTAGAGCTGGGTAAGTATGATATGCATATTCTGCAGGATTACACCCGCGAAGAACTCGATATTATGGATACTTATATCGACCATTGGCGCGATATGAACTTCTCTTACGCAGCCGTTAAACAGCTTGAAGGTAAATATCTGGTTCAAAACCGCGTCACCCACGAGATTTATGAGAGCGCCCAGTTCCTCTATATTCTGGTGGCGGCCTGTTTGTTTGCCCGCTATCCAAAAGCTACGCGTCTGCAATACGTCAAAGATTTTTACGACGCGGTATCGACTTTTAAGATTTCACTGCCAACGCCTATCATGGCGGGAGTGCGTACGCCGACTCGTCAGTTTAGCTCATGCGTACTGATTGAATGTGGCGATAGCTTGGATTCAATCAACGCGACAGCATCATCTATCGTAAAATACGTGAGCCAACGCGCTGGTATCGGTATCAACGCCGGTCGTATCCGTGCATTAGGAAGCCCAATCCGTGGTGGCGAAGCCTTCCACACGGGTTGCTTACCTTTCTACAAGTATTTCCAAACTGCGGTGAAATCGTGCTCGCAAGGCGGCGTGCGCGGCGGTGCAGCTACCCTCTTCTATCCTATTTGGCACTTAGAAGTTGAATCGCTGCTAGTACTGAAAAATAACCGTGGCGTTGAAGATAACCGTATCCGTCATTTAGACTACGGCGTGCAACTGAATAAACTGATGTATCAACGTCTGATCAAAGGCGAAAATATCAGCCTGTTCAGCCCATCGGACGTACCCGGTCTTTACGATGCCTTCTTTGAAGATCAAGCCGAATTTGAGCGTTTATATCTGCAATATGAGCAAGACAGCAGCATTCGCAAGAAGACATTAAAAGCGGTTGAATTATTCTCACTGATGATGCAAGAGCGTGCTTCTACAGGCCGTATCTACATTCAAAACGTGGATCACTGTAACACCCACAGTCCATTTGACTCAAAAGTTGCACCGATCAGACAGTCTAACCTCTGCCTTGAAATCGCTCTGCCGACTAAGCCATTGAATAACATTGACGATCCAAACGGCGAAATCGCTCTTTGTACACTGTCGGCATTAAACCTAGGGACAATTACCGATTTAGCGGAACTGGAGCCATTAGCTGATTTAGCCGTGCGAGCCTTAGATAACCTGCTGGATTACCAAGATTATCCAATCAAAGCGGCGCAAATTTCGTCGATGAACCGTCGTACCTTAGGGATTGGTGTTATCAACTTCGCTAACTATTTAGCGAAGAATGGTATGAAGTACTCCGATGGTAGCGCGAACAATCTGACTCACAAGACCTTTGAAGCGATTCAGTTTTATCTGCTCAAAGCGTCAATGAATCTGGCGAAAGAAAAAGGTGCGTGCCCATTATTTAATGAGACCACTTACGCTCAAGGTATTTTACCTATCGATACCTACAAACGTGACCTAGATAAGATTTGCAGTGAGCCATTGCATTTAGACTGGGAAACACTACGTCAAGATATCAAAGAATACGGTTTACGTAACTCGACATTGTCTGCACTGATGCCGTCTGAGACTTCATCACAGATCTCAAACGCCACCAACGGTATCGAACCGCCACGCGGCTTGATCAGTGTGAAAGCCAGTAAAGATGGCCAGTTAAAGCAAGTGGTACCCGATTTTGATGAACTGAAATACAACTACGAGCTGTTATGGCAAATGCCAAGCAACGAAGGTTACTTACAACTTGTGGGTATCATGCAAAAGTTCGTTGACCAAGCGATTTCGGCCAACACAAACTATGATCCAGCGCGTTTTGAGGGCCGTAAAGTCCCAATGCAGACCCTGCTAAAAGACTTACTCAATGCCTACAAGTTAGGTGTAAAAACGCTGTACTACCATAACACTCGCGATGGTGCATCGGATCAACACGATGACATTACCAACATAGAGAAAGAAGATGACGGCTGTGCTGGCGGCGCTTGCAAAATCTAATCTTCAATGTTAACGGTTGCGGGATCCCAATGGGATCCCGACTTATTGGAATACTCGTACCATGACCTACTCTACTTTTTGCCAAACACCCAACGATGCCACCCGTGAACCCATGTTTTTCGGACAATCGGTAAACGTCGCACGTTATGACCAACAAAAATATGAAGTGTTTGAAAAATTAATTGAAAAGCAGCTGTCTTTCTTCTGGCGCCCAGAGGAAGTCGATGTGAGCCGCGATAAAATCGACTACAACTCACTACCCGATCATGAAAAGCATATTTTTATTTCGAACCTGAAATACCAAACACTGCTCGATTCAATTCAAGGTCGCTCGCCTAACGTAGCTTTTTTGCCATTGGTGTCACTGCCTGAGTTAGAAACCTGGATTGAAACCTGGTCATTCTCCGAGACCATTCATTCGCGCTCATACACTCACATTATTCGCAATATCGTCAACGATCCTTCAGTGATTTTTGACGATATCGTGGTGAACCATGAGATCCTGCGCCGTGCCACAGACATTGCAGAGTTCTACGATCACCTCATCAAATTAACCCAGACATATCATTTACTCGGTGAAGGCACCCATGTGATTGATGGTGAGCCTTTAGAGGTAAATACCCGCACCCTGAAAAAAGCACTGTACCTGTGCATGATGTCAGTTAACGCGCTCGAAGCCATTCGCTTCTACGTGAGCTTTGCCTGCTCATTTGCCTTCGCTGAGCGTAAGCTTATGGAAGGTAACGCGAAAATTATTCGTCTTATCGCCCGTGACGAGGCGCTGCACTTAAACAGCACCCAGCATATCTTAACCATTATGCAGGGCGGCAAAGACGATCCTGAGATGGCCGAGATTGCCGCAGAATGCCAACAGGAAGCCTATAACCTGTTCCTAAAAGCCGCCGAACAAGAAAAAGAATGGGCAAAATACCTGTTCAAAGACGGCTCAATGATCGGTCTAAACGAGCAGATCCTCTGCCAATATGTTGAGTACATTACCAACCAACGGATGAAGTCAGTTAACCTGCCGCTACCTTACGCAGAACAAACTAACCCACTGCCATGGATGAAAAACTGGCTAGAGAGTGACGCAGTGCAAGTGGCCCCACAAGAAGTGGAAGTGTCATCCTATCTGGTCGGCCAAATTGATGCAGCCGTCGACAGTGATGAATTTCTTGATTTCGATCTCTAATCACTTTTGATTGTGAAATGACTAGATTACGAAATGACTAAGTCGAACCAGCTAAAGAGCCATCCATTGAATAATCCCTTTGCCAAGGCGCCCATTGTGCGCCTGCAAGGGCAACCTGTGCTGCTATTTACCCCGCAGCACGGCTCTTTACTGCAAGCTCTTGAGGCCAAAAAAGTCAGAATTTTCTCTGAATGTCGTAGTGGCTTTTGTGGTGCTTGTAAAACAAAAGTGCTTAGTGGTCGTGTCAGCTATTTAACCGAGCCTCTAGCCGATCTCAATGCCGACGAATGTCTGCCCTGCTGCTGTATACCCAGCGAAGATTTAGAACTCGACTTATCGCCCGAAGGCGCTGCCGTGGTGACCTATTCTTGCAACACCCGCGCTCAGTCTACATCTACACGTAAAACCGCCAACCTAAAAGCCGTGCCACAGCAAGAAGTGATCGAAGACTAGCAGAGTCGTCTACTATTGGTTGTTATTGACAAACATCCTCCTGCATAACACCTACTGATTAGCAAAAAACAACATCTTTACAGCTTCCCAAACGCTTTATCGCTCACCCTTGTTAGCTTGCCAAAAGATCATTATGTTATTGCTTTCCACTTATTTTTACTTTGTATTAGGTGGACCAGTTTATGCCAAGGAGAGCTATGGATAAGTTAATCGCAATCAGCTTGCTGCTTGTGTCAATGAGTGCATTTTCGAGTGAAGATAACCTCGTTGCCGAAATGAAAGACATGGATAGTAAGGTATTTGATTCATTTAATCGTTGTGCCGATGAGCAACAACTCAAGCTGCACGAAAGTTACTTTGCAGATAAGGTCGAGTTTTACCATGACAACGGTGGTGTCACTTGGGATCGCCAGTCGATGATCAACAACACTAAAAACTATGCCTGTGGTAAATACACCCGCTCACTGGTTGAAGAGAGCTTTCAAGCCTATCCCATCAAGGACTTTGGCGCGATAACAGAGGGTGTACATAAATTTTGCAGCCAAGAAACTGGCAGTTTAACGGCAAAGCCAAATTTTTAATGGTCTGGCAACACACCAATGGCCAGAGGCAAGTCACTCGAGTCGTCAGTTATGGGCATTTACCCAACTAAGCAAATGGCCCACTCATATAGATAAGCGCTTATCTTCATATCAATCAACAAAAAGCCTGAGTCAGACTCAGGCTTTTTATTGGTGAAACCGCTTAAAAACTACAGCCGCATAGCAAGCTCGGCGCCTTGACGAATGGCCCGTTTTGCATCCAGCTCAGCGGCAACATCGACACCGCCAATCAAATGCACCGGAATACCCGTTGCTTTCATCTCATCGACTAAGGTGCGGTTTGATTCTTGTCCGGCGCAGAGGATCACATTATCCACGGCTAGCACTTCAGTTTGCTCACCAACCCGAATATGTAGGCCAGCGTCATCAAACTTTTCATAGTTGACGCCGGTTTTCATTTTCACATTGTGCTGTTTTAACACTAAACGGTGGATCCAACCGGTGGTTTTACCTAAACCTTGGCCCATCTTAGAGGTCTTACGTTGCAGCAAATAAACTTGTCTGTGATCGCTATTATCCACTTCAGGCTCGGCTAATCCACCCGCATGCTGATATTGCTTGTCTATACCCCACTGCTTTAACCATTTTTCAGGATTGAGGGTGCTAGACTCAGATTCGCAGAGGTAATGCGCCATATCAAAGCCAATACCGCCAGCACCAATCAGGGCCACTTTGTTGCCAATCGTAGCTTGGCCCGTCAGCACCTGTTGATAATCCACCACTTTGGGGCTATCAAATCCTGGCAAGCTCAACTCGCGCGGGACCACGCCGGAAGCAATGACGATTTCATCAAACGTTTCGGTTTCCAGTACCTTAGCATCCAAGCGGGTATTTAAGCGCAGATCAATTTTATACAGTTTGATTTGATTGAGGAAATAACGGATTGTCTCGTTAAACTCTTCTTTTCCTGGGATTTTACGTGCCAGATTAAACTGACCACCCACCTCTGATTTCGCCTCAAAAAGCACGACTTCATGACCACGCATCGCTGCATACACCGAAAATGCCATGCCTGCGGGACCCGCGCCCATCACTGCAATTCGCTTCTTTTTATTGGTAGGTAAAAAGTTTATTTCGGTCTCATAACAGGCACGAGGATTGACCAAGCAAGTGGCACGTTTCAGAGAGAAGGTATGATCTAAACAGGCCTGATTACAACCAATACAGGTATTAATCAGCTCTGGCGTATTGGCCGCCGCTTTATTCACAAACTCAGGATCGGCCAGAAACGGCCTCGCCATAGATACCATGTCCGCTTGACCAGAGGCGATGATTTGCTCGCCAATCTCAGGCGTATTAATACGGTTTGTGGCAATCAAGGGCACTGAAACCGACTTCTTAAGTTTTTCAGTTACCCAAGCAAAGGCGCCGCGGGGCACGCTAGTCGCAATGGTTGGCACACGGGCCTCATGCCAGCCAATCCCAGTATTGATAATAGACACTCCCGCATGTTCAAGCCATTTGGCCAGTTGCACAACTTCGTCCCAAGTGGAGCCGTTATCGACTAAGTCGAGCATAGATAAACGGAAAATAATGATAAAGTCTTTGCCCACTTTGGCACGAATGGCATTCACAATCTCTAGCGGAAATTGCGCGCGTTTTTCAAAACTGCCGCCCCATTCATCGGTGCGCGTATTGGTCCGGGAACTGATAAATTGGTTGATCAAATACCCCTCAGAGCCCATCACTTCAACGCCATCATACCCTGCTCTTTTCGCTAAGGCGGCAGAACTGGCGTAATCCTTAATGGTGGCGCGTACTTGACGGCTCGACATGGCAGAAGGCGTAAAGGGAGTAATCGGCGATTTGATTTTACTCGGTGCCTGCGAAAAAGGATGATAACCATAGCGGCCAGCATGCAGGATTTGCATACAGATTTTACCTCCGGCTTCATGCACCGCTTGAGTCACAATGCGGTGCTTGCCCACTTGCCAGGGGAAACTCAACTGACAAGCATGGGGAGTCAATCGACCACGTAGGTTTGGTGAAATTCCGCCAGTGACGATCAATCCTACACCGCCCAACGCGCGCTCTTTATAAAACGCTGCCAGTTTCTCAAATCCGCCCTTTTCTTCTTCTAACCCCGTGTGCATGGAGCCCATCAACACACGGTTTTTGAGCTGGGTAAATCCCAGATCTAAGGGTTCTAATAAATGGGGAAACGACATTCAAACATCCTTTTTAAACAAGTGATTTAAATGAGCATACCTTGAGTCAAATGTAAGCTCAACTGTTGCTAACGGGTTAAAAGTTAAAAACCTTTACAATTGTGTTTAGCCAGTGAAGAGATTTTCAGTTAGCATTGGCACATTCGATATGCAAAGGAGTGGCTAATGTCCGCTAACCCATCGTTTTTCAAGAGAATATGCTTATTCATTTGGAACGCCCTTAACGGGATCCGTAAATTCATACTTAACCTGATCTTTTTTGGCCTCCTCGCCATGATTCTGATTGTCATTGGCAGTAGTGAAGATATTCAGGTCGAAGATAATTCGGCACTGGTACTTAATCTTGCGGGATCGATTGTTGATCAAAAACAACAGGTCGACCCGCTTGAAGCCGCACTCAAGCAAGGTAATAACGGCAGCAGCGATGGCGAAATCCTACTGGCGGATATTATCTATGTGATTGATAATGCGGCGCACGATAACAGGATCAGCACTATAGTCTTAGACTTGGCAGAGCTAAAACGTGCGGGGATCAGCAAATTACAATCCATTGGCGACGCCTTAAATCGTTTTAAAGAAAGCGGCAAAAAGGTCGTAGCGATTGGTAACTATTACGAACAAAACCAATATTTTCTTGCCAGTTTTGCCGATACCATCTATCTCAACCCTCAAGGTAGCGTCTCACTTGAGGGATTAAGTATGTATAACCAATACTTCAAATCCGCCCTCGAAAAACTCAAGATAAAAGCACATATTTTCCGTGTTGGGACGTTTAAATCCGCAGTAGAACCTTATATGCGTGACGATATGTCAGATGCGGCCAGAGAGGCTAGCAGCGTCCTACTTGCTGATGTTTGGCAAAGTTACACTCAAACGGTGGCGACAAATCGCCAAATTGATAGCAAAGCCTTGGTTTTGGACTCGGCAAATTACCTCGCGCAACTCGATAAGGCTGAGGGCGATTCTGCGACTATGGCCCTCAATATGAAATGGGTCGATACCCTAGCGACCGATGAAGATTTCCGCAAAGTTATGCTTGAGACCGTGGGTAAAGAAAAGTCGGGTGACAGCTTTAAGCAAGTCAGCTTTTACGACTATTTAACCCTAGTGACACCTTTACCAAGCTTTGTTGAGCAAGACAGTGTTGGTATTATCGTTGCCAGCGGCACCATTTTAAATGGCAGCCAACCCGCCGGGCAGATTGGTGGCGATAGCACGGCTGAACTCATTCGTAAGGCGCGATTTGATAAACATATTAAAGCGCTGGTGTTACGAGTTGACAGCCCTGGCGGTAGCGCCTTTGCCTCGGAGCAAATCCGCCAAGAATTACTCGCCCTCAAAGCGGCGGGTAAACCTGTGGTGGTCAGTATGGGTAGCCTTGCGGCATCCGGCGGTTATTGGATTTCGGCCAGCGCCGATTATATCTTCGCGACACCAACAACACTGACGGGCTCTATCGGCATCTTCGGGATGATCACCACCTTCGAAGATTCACTCGCCAGTTTAGGCATCCATACCGACGGCGTATCAACCTCTGAATGGGCGGGTTTATCAGTCACGCGCACCCTCTCGCCACAAATAGAGTCGGTTATCCAGCGCCATATCGAACGTGGCTATTTAGACTTTATCTCACTGGTCGCTAAGGAACGTAACATGACCTTAGAACAAGTGGATAGCATCGCCCAAGGCCGTGTGTGGAGTGGTAAAAAAGCCCTAGAGTTAGGTTTAGTGGACGAGCTTGGCGATATCGACCAAGCAGTCGCCAAAGCCGCTAAACTGGCGGATTTAAGCCTGTTCGATACCCGTGTGATTGAGCAAGAGCTCACACCTGAGCAGCGTTTTGTGCAGCAAATGTTTGCCTCTGTGTCGGCTTATTTACCCGCTTCACTCAGCCATTCAACGCTGCTTGAGCAAATGCTGAGCCAATGGACCGGTAGCTTAAAGACTATAGCGGCCTTTAACGACCCTAACCATGTGTATGTATATTGTGACAGCTGTGCGATCAACTAGCGCAGACTCAAGATGAAAGACACAAAAGCCCGATACCTCGGGCTTTTTTATTGGGTTTATGTCAGCAAAATCGTATAATTAGCCCACGTGAAGCTAAGATAACGACAAGAATGACTAAACGCTCCATTTATGTCGCCTACACGGGCGGCACCATAGGCATGCAAAAAACCGATAATGGCTTTGCACCAGTAGCAGGATTTTTGACCCAATGCGTCCAATCCATGCCCGAGTTTTACCATGCTGAAATGCCTGAGTTTGTGATCCACGAGTACTGCCCGCTCATCGACTCATCAAACATGGCACCGACCGACTGGCAAATGATTGCCGATGATATCAAAGCCAATTATGACAAGTACGATGGCTTTGTGATCCTCCACGGCACTGATACCATGGCCTATACTGCATCGGCCTTATCCTTTATGCTTCAAGGCCTGTCAAAGCCTGTTATTGTCACCGGCTCACAAATCCCCTTGGCGCAGTTGCGTTCCGACGGCCAAACCAACCTACTCAACTCTTTGTATATCGCTGCTAATTATCCAGTGGCTGAGGTTTGCTTATTCTTTAATAACAAACTATTTCGTGGCAATCGTTCCACCAAAGCCCATGCCGACGGCTTCGATGCCTTTGCCTCACCAAACTTCCCCTTACTGCTTGAAGCGGGGATCAAAATTAATCTGCGCGCAGGTAAAATTGCCACGCCAAGCGATAAACCGTTAGAAGTCGCTAATATAAGCCCTCAGCCTGTCGGTGTGGTCACCCTCTACCCAGGTATCTCCACGCAGATTTTTGAGAATATTCTACAGCAACCCGTTAAGGCGCTCATTTTACTGACCTTTGGTGTAGGGAATGCACCGCAAGATACGGCATTACTCGATACCCTAAAGCAAGCGGATGAGCGGGGAATTGTGTTAGTGAACCTGACTCAGTGTTTCCAAGGCAAGGTGAATATGGGCGGTTATGCAACGGGAAATGCCCTCGCTAAAGCAGGCGTGATCAGTGGCGCAGATATGACCATTGAGGCTGCATTGGCTAAGTTGCATTATCTGCTGTCGAAAAACTTAAAGCCGAGCGAAATTAAGGCTGCTATGTTACAAAACTTAGTTGGTGAGCTCAGCCCCGATTAAGGATCGCAACTTTGCGTATTAAAAAGCCCACATTAGTGGGCTTTTTACTACGTTGCGTCAACTGAGATTACAGGTCGTCAGCTTTAAACTCGGCTATCGACTCGCCACGGAATTGTTTCTTCAACTCCGCCTTTGACAGCTCATTTAATTTTCCGCCGGCACCTATGGTGAAATGCTCCGTTTGATCTAAGCGGCGCGCCTGATAGAGCATCACCACTTGAAGAGTCGATTCACGCTGGGCTTCGGTCAATACTGTGCCATCTTCCCATTTGCCTAATTCAGCAGCGCTACGCAGCCTTTCATAGACTTCTTCAGGCATTTGGTCGATTACTTGATTAATGTCGGTCATACACTCTTTCGCTTATGTAATACGATTCTAACGCGGGTAATTAAATAGCCCACAAAACCAAAGACAAAACAGATGGCGCCAATGGTCGCGCGTAAGCCTTCAGCGGGCTCACCGCCCCAAAACCAAATCACCACCCCCGCAATAAACAGCGTCATGGCGACAAAGCTTTGGTTCATTAAGCTGCTGGACTTTTGGATATGACTGATCCGAGCGAGCGAGCTATTGTCACCATTGGTTTTTGCCTCACAATGCGGGCAAGCTGGCGCTTTGCTCGACATCCGTTTACGGCAGATTGGACATTCGATTAATGCCATAGTCGCACCTATCTTAACTTATCAACCACGGCGAGCATGGCAATCAATGACGCTTCGCCTAAATAAATACTGCGCTCAGGTGACCAACCCACAAAGGGATCCTGCAGGTTGTTGTTGTCTTTAAAAGGCATTTCTAAGGTATTCGACAAGCAATCGAAGGTTTGCGCCACCCAATTAGACGCCACGGTCAAGTTGGCTTGACCAGGCTCGTCTTTAGCGTACCCAAACTCGGTTTGGAAATCGGCACTGGCTAAGGTTAATGCCTGACTAAAGTCCGCTTGCAGCTGCGCCAATCGCTCATTGTAAGCTGGTACACCCTCACAACCCGCGAGGAAAACATAGGGAAGACCTTCATCACCATGAACATCGTAAAATAAATCTACGCCCGTTTGCTGCATCTTATGCACTACATGGTAGACCTCAGGGCTTCTTTCTAAGCTCGGGGTTTGCCATTCACGGTTAAGGTTAACCCCAATCGCATTGGTACGCAGATGGCCTCTTACGCTGCCATCGGGGTTCATATTAGGCACAATGTAAAAATTTGCTTTATCGAGCAGTGCTTTTGCGGTTGGACAATCATTATCCAGCAGACGATTCACTAAGCCTTCGACTAACCATTCCGCCATGGTCTCACCGGGATGTTGCCTTGCGGTGATCCAAATATTGCGTTTATCAGGATTGCCATCGCCCACTTTCATCAGGGTAATATCACGGCCATCTAAGGTTAAGCCTAAATGTTCAAGATTTACATCGGGATGTAATTGCGCGTTGCTGAGTAAATCTAAGTGACGCTCATAGCTGTACGGCGCAAAGTAAGCGATTTGAATCGCATCACAATCAAGTTCAAGCTGGATACTGAGTTTGCCATCAATATATTGAGTTGGTACACGGAACCAATGCTGACGATCGTAACTGGCGACTGCGTGGTAATCCTGCCAGCCCTTAGGATAGGAAGCGGTGCCCGCATTGATAATATTTAAGGTGTACTGGTTTCCCACATCACCTTCGAATCGGAAGTTGAACCATTGATAAAACTCACCGCCCGCATCGGGACGGATTGCCAGTTGAATATCGTCTTTATTATCAAGATTAATGACTTGGATATTTCCGCCATCAAAATTGGCACTGATCCGCATACTGATTCCTACTTAGTTATTCATGTGAGGGCAATGATGCAAAATACGCATCTACTATAATGCCCGTTAGAATAAACCAAATCCGTATCTGGGGAAAATGAAAGCGAGTAAAATTGCCTAAGAAGCCATCAGTCACGCTTTAATTAATCAGTGCCTAGGGCAATTCATTTACATCATCATTTAAGCGCTAAAGCTATATCCTTGACCGCGCACAGTATTGATTAAGGTACGCGGTAAGCGAGTATTAGCGAGTTTTCGCCGAGTATTACTGATATGCATATCTAAATTACGATCAAACCGCCCTAAGTCCTTCTGCAAAACTGACTTTTGCAGCTCTTGCTTAGTGATCACTTGCCCTTTTCGTTCAAACAGGTACTTAAATAACCTAAACTCAGTTTGGGTTAACTCCACGGCATGCTTGTCGATGGTTATCCTGTAGGCGGTTTCGTCAAACTTAATCGAATGAATGGCTGCGGTTTGATCTATCGCCATTAGTGGGTTATGCCGCTGCACTAACCGTCGCTCAATCGCCTGCAAACGTACCAATAACTCTTTAATACTAAAGGGTTTAGCTAAGAAGTCATCCGCACCGAGTTCATAGCTTCTGATCCTGTCTTCTTCATTATCGCGGGCTGACAACATCATTATCGGCGTCAAACAATCCCTTGCCTGTAAAAGCTCAAAACCATCCATTTGCGGCATCACCAGATCGAGCATAACAATCTCGGGCGCAAAGGAGCGAATGCGTGAAAGCCCATCAACACCGTTAACGGCACATTCAACCTCATGTCCTTGTGCTCGGAGCACATCAGTTAACCACACTCGGAATAATGGATCATCATCGACTAACAGTATTCTACTCATTTCAAAAAACACCAAACGATAATCAATATCATTTATGTTACCATGCCCAGATGTTTGGCTCTAGTATAAGAAGAAGATTAAAAATCAGTATTTACTTAATTGTGATCAAGTTGGCAGCGATAGATAACGCTTGTAACCTTTTGCACCAAAACAAAAAAGCGCCCGAAGGCGCTTTTTTGAGTGGGTTCAAATTAAAATTAGAACTTAACAGTCACACCGCCGTAAATGGTACGGCCGATAGTGTCGTAAACTTCTGGAACAGTACCAGCATCACTACCGTTAGTAACGTATAGAGGCTTCTCATCAGTCAAGTTCTTCACACCTAAACTAACAGTGGTGTTATCAGTTACATGATAGGTACCAGAAATGTTGTGATACAGAATTGAATCAACACCTCTTGCAGCAACGAATGGATTGTCGTTTGCATCATAATCAGTGTAAACATCTGTCATCGATCTGATATAGCGGTTGAAGTACATTACGCTCCAATCATCTTGACCTGCAGAGATGCTGAAGTTGTTACGTACGCGAGCATAAGCTCCCATATTACCGTCGATTGTACCAGTATAGTTTTCACCATCCTGCTCGAACTTAATCAAGTAAGTCGTATCGTTACTTACTTTCCAATCTAATCCAAATAACTCGAAGTTATAGGCTAAGTTGAAGTCGATACCGCTAGTATCTTGTGAACCTACGTTAGTCAGTGCACTTGTTAAGTTGAACAAGTCACCATCCGCAGTAATATTGAATGTGCTGCACGCTTCTGCATCACCAGCATGACAGGCATCTAAGCCAACTTGCACGTCTGCACGAGCAATTGCATCAGTTACTTTGAAACGCCAGTAGTCAAGAGTAATTGACATACCATCAATATAGTTTGGTGAGTATACTAAACCAGCAGTGTAAGACTCTGATTCTTCAGGTTTCAAATCTGGATCTGATGTACGATTCACTAAAATTTGACCAGTTTGCTCACTCAGAGGTAACCAAGGATTAGTTAGATAATCAAACGAACCTGAGTTGCCGCCATATAGCTCAGCTACGCTTGGTGCACGGAAACCAGTCGCAGCTACAGTACGAACCATCAGCTCATCTGTCGCTGTGTAGGTTAAACCAATTTTCCAAGTAGTCGCTTTACCGAAGGTAGAGTAATCATCTAGACGAAGTGCAAATTCACCCGTTAGTTTTTCAGTAAATGGCACGCTTACTTCTTGGAAGATAGAAATAACATTGTAGTTGCCACTTGTAGGATCTTGCTGGGCAGCTGTACTGTCACCTGCAACCACAATTGCATCAGGATTGTAGAAACCACTTTCACGACGGTATTCAGCACCGATAGCGAAACCTACCGCACCTGCACTCAGGTCGAATAACTCACCGTTCAGACCAGCAGACAGTGTTTGTTGCTCATTACCACCCGTCTCTTGCTGGTCATAAGAAACATCCTTCATAGCATCAGTCAGAGGGGTACCTTCAAACCAAGCATATGGGTCAGCATAGATTGAATTAGCCATCAATGTTGCATTAATAGAATTTGCAACACCAGTTTTAGCTTCGTTTTTACCAAATGTGTAATCCACATTCCAGTTCATACCAGTATGTACGTCTAACGAACCCGCTAAACCTGCTGATAAACGCCAAGTATCAGTATCTTGACTGTAAACACGAGGACCGACATCGTTCATACGTCTGTTATATTGAACTTGTCCACGAGCATCCGCTTTAATCCCTGCATCAATCATACCTTGGTCAAGGGTAAGACAACCTGCAGTTGGATCTTGGACTCTTGGGTCACCACACACGTTTAACTTGATTTGGGCAGGTTGTGCCGCAAGTTGTTGGTTAGAACGGCGATTGGTATAGATAGCGTCGGCAGTCAGTACCACATCATTGCCTAACTCCTGCGTCATATTTGCAAATAAACTCCGACGTTCACTCGGTGTTTGGAAATAGACGTCATTTGAGTAGTCATAGGTCTCAGTTCTCTTAACCCAATTACCATTGGCATCGATAACTTTTTGATTTAATGCACCAGTTGGAATAATTGAACTAGTGTTATCCAGTGGATCATACCAATCACGATCACCCTGAATTACACCACGACGATCAGAGTAAGCTGCACCAAATGTATAGTTACCACCATCGGTGTTGAAGCCATACAGTGCGCTCACATCACCGTTTTCGCCGTCACCCTTGTCGGTGCCGCTACCGTTGAAGTCTAATTGGAAACCTTCAAAATCTTTTTTGGTGATGATGTTCACTACACCAGCAATCGCATCAGAACCGTATACCGCTGAAGCACCGTCTTTCAGGATTTCAACGCGAGCGATCATCGCAACAGGGATAGAGTTTAAATCCACAGAACTGTCAGCACCTGAACCTGAGTTCACCATGCGACGACCGTTTAATAGTACGAGAGTACGTTGCGAGCCCATACCACGTAAGTCAACTTGGGCAACACCGTCAGCACCGTTGTTAGTGGTTGAACCTACCGCAGCACCTGCCATTGAGGTTTGTACTTGTAGCATTTGGTCTACAGAGGTAAAGCCTTCGGCTTTGATTGCAGCAGCATCAATAACGGTAACAGGAGAAGCTGTTTCCATATCTTGACGTTGAATACGTGAACCCGTGACTTCAATACGCTCGACTTTTGCAGTCTCTTCAGCTGCAAATGCGCTTGATACCACGAAGGTACCAGCAGCAATTGAGCTAACGACAGCTAAATTGATAGCCGACGCAACTTTGGTTCTTTTTATCATGAATGAATGCTCCCTAGATCTTACTATTATTTTTATGCTTACAGTATGTACAACTATTGCTGTACGACTGTTGCGCTTGATACTGAGGATTCACTTTCATTCAGTCAACGTTCATTTTTTTAACTTTAAAAATCAAAATGTTTAATTTATTTAGTTACTTTGTTTTTTATTTGTTTCAAAAAGATCGTGTGCACTTTCTTTTAGATTTATTCAGCATAAAACACCAATAAAACTGATTTCAGATAGACACAACAACTGTTAACAATGCAACATTTAAAAAACATCTAAACACTTCAAAAGTGTGATACATGTCACACTTCATCAAAGGTAAACAGTCTTGCGCACAGAATAATGTATCGATTAATTATGAGAAAATATGCATATTAGCAATCTTTGCAATACTAAGAATTGAGAAAACATAAGTAGTTTTGGTGAGTTAATGGATACAAAATGAATAAGGTGTGGTTTTTATGCAAACCCAGGGAATTTTAAACACAAATGCAACAATTAATTGTCAATTTATAAATTGAGAACTAATTTGCTATTGGGACAATCGTTAAGGGACAAAAATGCATTAAGATAACGAAAATACGAAGAAGATAGATGATATACAATCAAACAACACTCAATAACGCATCACTTAAATTACTTGCAGAGATTACGTAAAAAGCTAATAAAAACAATAAGGATTAAATTAAATCCAGGTTTCATCTATTTCTATTCAAAAAATATAAAAGCGACCTAAGTCGCTTTTATATTAAGCAATAGATAACACTATTTAGCGATCACTCTGGTTTTATCATTCCAAAGTGTAAATACGCTCTGGCCGTTGCGATCCTGCCACGGGGAGTGCGTTGGATAAAACCTTGTTGAATAAGGAAAGGTTCGAGCACATCTTCAATGGTTTCGCGCTCCTCACCAATTGCTGCCGCAAGGTTATCAAGGCCCACTGGGCCGCCCATAAACTTATCGATAATCGCGAGCAACAATTTGCGGTCCATATAATCGAAGCCTTCGCCATCGACATCGAGTAAATTGAGTGCAAGCTCAGCAACGTGTTGAGTCACAGCCCCATCGTGTTGCACTTCCGCATAATCACGCACCCGCCGGAGTAATCGATTGGCAATCCTTGGTGTACCGCGCGAACGTTTGGCAATTTCGGTCGCGCCCTCACTATCAATGGCTAAGCCCATCACTTGGGCAGAACGGGTCACAATGGTGCTTAAATCTTTGACATTATAAAACTCAAGTCGCAATGGAATGCCAAAACGCGCCCTTAGCGGAGAGGTTAAGGCCCCCGCCCGCGTGGTCGCGCCGACTAAAGTAAAAGGTGGTAAATCGAGCTTAATGGAACGCGCTGCCGGTCCTTCACCTATCATGATATCCAGTTGATAGTCTTCCATCGCCGGATACAGGATCTCCTCAACCACTGGACTTAATCGATGGATTTCATCGATGAAAAGTACATCACCCGCTTCGAGGTTAGTCAGCAGCGCCGCTAAATCCCCTGCTTTTTCCAACACGGGACCCGAGGTCGATTTGATATTGACGCCCATTTCATTGGCGACAATCATCGCCAAGGTGGTTTTACCTAAACCTGGTGGGCCGTAGATCAACATATGATCTAAGGCTTCTTCGCGATTCTTCGCCGCTTGAATAAACACTTTTAATTGGGCACGCGTATCATCCTGCCCAGTATATTCATCGAGCAATTTAGGGCGCATGGCCCTGTCGATAACATCATCTTGACCTTGCAGCTGTGGCTGTATCAGTCTATCTGCTTCAATCATTTACCTATTCCTGTTACCGCATTGCATTCTTGACATGCGGCACTTGCTATTTTGCTGCAGTTGCAGCCTGCTTGGCTGCAAAAATCACGCACCGCAATAAACTGCCTCAATCAAAACCATGCATTAGAGCATCGATTTTAACGCGGCTTTAATCAAGGTCTCACTGTCCATGCCTTCTTTAAAGGCTGCTGAAACCGCTTTGCTCGCCTGCGGCGGTTTATAGCCGAGGGAGATCAACGCTGAAATAGCATCCTCTTCAGCACTGTTGACCATAGGTGCAGGTGAGTAATTAGACTGCAGCACAAACTCACGCTCGGAGCCTACGGATGCCTCCATCAAACTCTTCAATTTATCGCGCATCTCAACCAATAAACGTTCGGCAGTCTTTTTACCAACACCGGGTAATTTCACCAGCGTCACTATATCATCGCGCTCAACACAGCCCACAAATTCACTGGCCGTCATGCCAGAAAGAATGGTTAATGCGAGTTTTGGGCCAACACCGTTAGCCTTAATCAATAAGCGAAACAGTGAACGCTCTTGTTTGGTGATAAAACCATACAGCAGCTGGGCATCTTCACGCACCACAAAATGGGTATAAACCGTGGTCGGTTGATTGAGCTCTGGGAGCTCATAAAAGCTGGTCAGCGGCATTTGTAATTCGTAACCGACCCCATTCACATCAATCAACACCTCTGGCGCTTGTTTTTCAATTAATACGCCACGTAAACGACCTATCATCTGTACCGTCCATATGTTCTTGTTGTCGCTCGGCCGCTTAAGGCAACCAAACTTTGATTGGTGTGATAATGACATACTGCAACGCCAAGCGCATCCGCGGCGTCTGCCTGTGGTGCGGCTGGAAGCTTTAGCAATTGCTGGATCATATGTTGAACCTGCTCTTTCTTGGCACGTCCCGTCCCTACCACCGCATTTTTTATCTGTGTTGCGCTGTATTCTGCAACAGGTAAATTCGCCACGGTTGCTGCGACAATTGCTGCGCCACGGGCTTGACCCAATTTCAAGGCTGAGTCAGCATTTTTAGCCAAAAATACCCGTTCAATCGCAAACTCATCGGGTTGATATTGGCGAATAATTTCACTGATCCCATCAAAGATCTGCTTTAATCTTAACGGCAGATCATCACCCGAGGTACGAATGCAGCCACTGCCTAAATAAAGTTGCTGCCGCCCTTGGCATTGGATAACGCCGTAACCTGTGATCCGCGATCCTGGGTCTACACCTAAAATAATTGCCATTGTTTCCTTATGCGTGCGCCTTACGTAAATCGGTCGATTTGCGTCTTAACAGCGCCTCAACCAAATCATGACTGATTAAAGAACCACTCAAAACCTGCTCGCGTTCATTCAACCAAAGGAGACACGTTGTCTTTTACTCAGCATCTAGCTTGCAAACACTTGTACCTCCCCAAGTTGGCTTAACCCAAACTTTCCATAATCTCATCAGAAATTTCCGCATTATGATACACCTCTTGCACATCATCGTGCTCTTCAAGGGTATCGATAAGGCGCATAAACTTCTCGGCAGTCTCGGCATCTAACTCGGCTTTGGTCGAGGCTATCATCGCGATTTCGGCGTTATCACTGACAAATCCCGCCGCATCGAGGGCATCTTTCACCCCGTAAAACGCGGTTGGTTCAGTAAATACATCAATCGCGCCATCATCGTAACTCACCACATCTTCAGCGCCCGCTTCGAGCGCCGCGTCCATTAGGGCATCTTCATCGGTGCCCGGCGCATAGGACAACACGCCGCGCTTAGTGAACAAATAGGCAACCGAACCATCGGTTCCTAAGTTACCGCCCGATTTGCTAAAGGCATTACGTACGCCGCTGACGGTACGGTTACGATTATCTGTCATGGTTTCCACCATCACCGCTGTGCCGCCTGGGCCGTAACCTTCGTAAATAATGGTTTCGAGCTGCTGACCTTCAAGCTCGCCAACACCGCGCTTAATCGCGCGCTCAATGGTATCGCGGGTCATATTGCCACCCAGCGCCTTATCGATGGCGATACGTAAACGGGGGTTTGAATCGGGATCTGAGCCGCCTTCGCGGGCCGAAACCGTTAGTTCACGGATAAATTTGGTAAAGAGTTTACCGCGCTTGGCATCTTGCGCTGCTTTGCGGTGTTTAATGTTGGCCCACTTACTATGACCTGCCATGGGAGTTCTCCTCTACATGTAGCCATTGCACATCTTATCAATAGCCTAAGGTAACCTTGACGGTGCCTCGAATAAGGCGCCTTTACTCAATGTTCCTTTACACAGTGAATGACGGCAAATTAAGTGACGTCGATAACGCAGATATTGATAAGAAATGAAATGACGG
Organism: Shewanella sp. MM_2022_3; assembly: GCF_022557375.1. Taxonomy (NCBI): domain Bacteria; kingdom Pseudomonadati; phylum Pseudomonadota; class Gammaproteobacteria; order Alteromonadales; family Shewanellaceae; genus Shewanella; species Shewanella sp. MM_2022_3. Next base: position 19,666 of record NZ_JAKZGV010000019.1, on the reverse strand, counting down.
GGTAATAATAGACCGAGGCTTGCGCCTCGGTACTCGATAATCGCTAAAGATTAGTCTTCAGTCTTCGCGGCTTTCACCACGGAAATACCTAGTTCAGCTAATTGTTGTGGATTAGCAAAACCTGGCGCATTGGTTAACGGGCACGCCGCTGTGGTGGTTTTCGGGAATGCCATCACATCACGGATTGAGCTTGCGCCCGTCATCAGCATGATGATGCGGTCTAAACCAAAGGCTAAACCTGCATGTGGTGGCGTACCGTAACGTAACGCTTCGAGTAAGAAGCCGAATTTCTCTTTCGCTTCTTCGTCGGTAATGCCAAGAATGCGGAATACCGCAGACTGCATCTCTTGGTTGTGGATACGTACCGAACCACCACCTAATTCACAGCCGTTTAATACCATGTCGTAGGCATCTGACACACGGTTAGCAGGATTGGCTTCTAGCTCTTGAGGTGTCACGCCGCGCGGAGCGGTAAATGGATGGTGAACCGCGTGGAAGCTGCCGTTGATCTTCTCAAACATCGGGAAGTCAACCACCCACAGTGGACGCCATTGACCTTCAAGCAGATTAAAGTCTTCACCGGCTTTAAGACGCAGTGCACCCATAGATTCGGCAACCACGGTCGCTTGGTCTGCACCAAACAGGATAATATCGCCAGTTTGTGCGCCAGTGCGGCTGATGATTTCGTTCACAATGCTCTCATTCAAGAACTTAAGCACAGGCGATTGAATGCCTTCTAGGCCTTGAGTCAGGTCGTTTAGCTTCATCCAAGCTAAGCCCTTGGCACCGTAGATACCCACGAACTTTGTGTAATCGTCGATTTGCTTACGAGACAGGCTTGCACCGCCAGGAATACGCAGCGCCGCAACACGGCCTTCTTCATCATTGGCTGGACCTGAGAATACCGCAAACTCTACTTCTTTGAGCAAGTCAGCCACGTCCACCAGCTCTAATGGGTTACGTAAATCGGGCTTGTCTGAACCAAAACGACGCATGGCTTCGTTGTAGGTCATGCGCGGGAATTCGCCTAGATCAACGTTCAGCATCTCAAGGAACAGACCACGCATCATCTCTTCGGTTTTCGCCATCACTTGCTCTGAGCTCATGAAAGACGTTTCGATATCGATTTGAGTAAATTCTGGCTGACGATCAGCACGTAAATCTTCGTCACGGAAGCATTTTACGATTTGATAGTAACGGTCAAAGCCTGACATCATCAGCAGCTGTTTAAATAGCTGTGGTGATTGTGGCAGTGCGAAAAATTGACCTTTATATGTACGGCTCGGCACTAAATAGTCACGGGCACCTTCTGGGGTTGCCTTGGTCAGGATCGGCGTTTCAATATCTAAGAAACCGTTTGAGTCGAGGAAACGACGCACAGCACTGGTCACTTTCGCGCGGAACATTAACCGCTGTGCCATTTCTGGGCGACGTAAATCTAAATAACGATATTTTAAACGCTGTTCTTCACTGTTGTTTTGATAGTTATCTAAGCTCAGCGGCAGTGGCTCAGAACTGTTGATAATAGTTAGTGCTTTACCCAACACTTCAATTTCGCCAGTTTTCATTTGTGCGTTAACTTGGCTATCAGGACGTGCACGAACCACGCCTTTTACCTGCACACAAAACTCAGCGCGCAGTGTGCTAGCCACATTGAACACTTCAGGTAAATCTGGATCGTAAACCACTTGGACCAGACCTTCTCTGTCTCTTAAATCTAAAAAGACTACGCCACCCAAATCACGGCTACGATTAACCCAACCTACCAAGGTAACTTCTTGTCCAACGTGAGACTTATTGACGTCTCCACAATAATGACTGCGCATCTAACTCTATCCTTTATCCGGAAACCGGTGCTTTGGAAATAATCAAAACGAGATAAAAGCGGCATTATAGTCAAATAATGCCGATTACCAAAGTACTTCACTTTTAGGCGGTGAAGTATCAAACAGTTTTACGCCCTTGACTAGAGGCGAACGCACTATCTATGCATAAACGTACAAAAAAACATCAAGCCACGCGGTAGCAACGCCCACCCGCCGTTTTGGCTTGATACATTAATTGATCCGCTTTTTTTAATAATTCAATCGCCGTATCACCATCGCGGGGATAAATCACCACACCGATACTCACAGCAATTTCTACCTTTACGCCTTCAAAAGTGAAGGGCGATGAAAGCGAGTGCAGAATATTATCAGCAACTTGGGTCGCGGCATCGAGATCTTGCACACGATTTAGCAGGATAACAAACTCATCGCCGCCAAATCGAGCCACAGTATCAGAATGGCGAACGGCTTGCGTCAGTAATCCCGCCACCCGTAGAAGCAAGGCATCACCTATTGGATGCCCATGCTGATCATTGATTTGTTTGAATCCATCTAAATCAATAAACAGCAGCGCAAAATGGCTCTGATCGCGACGATGGGCTAATAGTGCCTGCGATAATCGATCATCGAGTAAGCCTCGATTAGGTAACTGGGTTAATGCATCATGGCTCGCAACGTATTGCAAACGTTTTTCTGCGGCAATACGACGAGTTATCTCACGATTTAGACGACGATTAACCACTAATACCGCGATCATCACCACCGATAAACTCAACGCTCCAAACAATAAATAGCGGATCCAACGCAAGTATTGCCCATCGTCAGTGGCAATCGCGAAATTCACCCAATGGGAATAGATTTGTTGCTGCTTTTGCTGATCGATCTGCGCTAATACTCGGTTGATTAATGGTGCCAATGGGGTAAATTGCGGGTTTATGCCAAAATGACTATGTTGGTCGGCTAAATCGCTTAAGAGTGAGATTTTAAGTAAAGGATACTGGCCCGTTTTTAACTCAGAGGCTAGCGTCACCACCTTATCAATAAACACATCGGCATTACCTTCATTTACCGCTAAAAGCCCTGAGTGCGTATCGGGTACCAACACGAGCTTCAGCGAAGGTTGTAGCATCATTAGTTGAGCGACAAGATGATAGCCTTCAACCACGGCCACTCTCTGACCTGCCAATTGTGCCAAATTAAAAACAGAGACTTGTTCAAGCTGCGATACTAGCCCCCATGGCGATGGCCAATAGGCATCACTAAAAACCACATGCTGTTGCCGCTCAGCGGTTTTAGCAATACTGCCCGCCAGTGCAATCTCTCCTGTGCGCAATGCGCGAATAAGCGACTGCCAATCATCAAACGCAACGGGTTGGATCTTAAGATGCAATTGCTGGGCGAACATATTTACGATATCACTATTAATGCCCGCGAATTGCCCTTGTTCATCGCTAAATTCCATGGGCGGCCACTGCTTAAGATAACCCAGTTTGAGTTCACCCAATTGTGAAAGATAGTTTTGTTCGCTGCTTGAGAGTTGGATACTGCGTAAGCCTGCCTGATTAAAAATACGGTCTTTAGGGTTAAGCATCCATTTTTGTTCAACATCAGCAAATTCCTGCATGCTAATGCTGTGAAATCCATTGCTGATCCGTTGAGTCAGTCCAGGATCATCGCTTCGAGTTAATACATAGATATCGGTAGGAAATTCCAGCTCAGGGTATTGATTAAAATCGGCCCATGCTTTGTTTTGCAGAAGATAATGGGTAGTCCATGCTCCCGCAGCAACAAACCCAACAATCTCCCCCGCTCTTGCACCAGCGACCATCGCATCCATACTGTCATAGTAACGCAATGACACATCCGGCAGTGCTTTGCGTAACTGGACTAAATATGGCGCCGTTGGCACAACACCAATACGTTTACCTTTTAAGCGATGTAAATCAGTTAATTGCTGTTGATACAAAAACAGTCGACTCTTTACCGTATACAAGTGCCACGCGCGAGTTAACCCCGTTTTCATGTCATCACTCTCGGGATAACCAATATGAGCATCGGCTAACCCTTGACGTACATCGTTAACACTGCCGTTCATATCGCCTGAGATAAAATCGACATCAATCCCCGTTTTAGCCGACCATAGTCGCCAAAGATCTACATAAAAACCATGGGGTAAACCATCAACACCTAAATCAACAAAAGGTTCAACTCCCAGTTGCATCGCGACTATCAGTCCCGCTTTTTGGCCGTGGTAACCCAACCAGCGACGCTCAGTTTGTTGGATAAATTTAGGGTCAAGAGCATTAAAGCCCGCCTTAATTTTATTCAGTAAGGCGGTATTGTGCTTCATCACCGCAGGCACAAATTGCATCGCTTTGATGGGGATACGTATATTGAGAGGAAAATTTGCTGCGATCGTTTGGTTAGAGGAAGGGTCGCGAAGATAACCGTCGAGCCCAGCAAACACCACTGTGTCACCCGCCGCCACACCTGCAAGTAGCTTTTCACGGCTTTCATAATATTTAAATACTAACGCAGGTTCGATACGGCGTAATTCCGCTTCATGGGAAGAACCGGACACAATTCCAATCTGGTAAGGCACCAATTCTTTAATGTTTTTTTTGCCCTGCAAGGATTTATGTAAATACAAATAGGTGCGAACATCAGCAATCGGATCGGCAAAATCAAATAGTTGTTCACGCTCCGGGGTTTTACCCATGCCAATATGCACTTGGGCGTTTCCCTGTTGTAACTGTGCGAGGGATTCATTCCAGTGTCGCGCAACAAAAACAAGTGAGGTATCGGTGCGTTTACCCCACTCCTTCCAAAGATCGACTAATAACCCCGTGGCTTCGCCCTCGTTATCCACAAATTGATAGGGAAAGCTGTCTTCCCCCATCACCACGATAAGCGAATCAGTCGGTCCTTGACTGGCATTAACTGTGTTGTTCGAAAAAACACAACACAGGATCACAATAAGCTGGAACACTAACTTCAACTGGGGTCCCTAGTACCTGATGTACAATGTAAATACTTTGTTATTTATCGCATATTAGACAGAAATTTCTGGCAAATTACTAGCCCGAGACTTGCTGCTAGTCAACGGGATTCGTTAAAATGCGGGGTTGAACTTTCGAGACATTCCCAAATGAACGCTTCCCAAGATACTATCTACGCTCAAGCGAGCGAGCACATTAGCGATTTCCAGTTTGATAGCCGTGTTGCGGGTGTCTTTAGTGACATGATCCGCCGCTCAGTGCCTGGTTACACCCAAATTATCAATACTATCGGCGATTTTGCGGATCGTTTTGTTAAACCTAATACCCAGATTTACGACTTAGGATGCTCTTTAGGTGCTGCAACATTGAGCATTCGCCGCCAGATCCAAGGCCGTGACTGCCGAATTGTTGCCGTAGACAATAGTGAGTCTATGGTGACGCGCTGCCAAGAAAACCTCAATGCCTATGTCAGTGATACTGAGGTTGAGCTGATCTGCGGTGATATTCGCGATATTCACATCGAAAACGCCTCCTTAGTGGTGCTCAACTTTACGCTACAATTTTTACCTCCCGAGGACAGAGAGTCACTTATTGCCAAGATTTATCAAGGCTTAAATCCAGGAGGGATCTTAGTACTCTCGGAAAAAATCCGCTTTGATGATGCGCCAATTCAAAGTGTACTTGAAGAACTGCATCTCGACTTTAAACGAGCCAATGGCTATAGCGAGCTCGAAATCAGTCAAAAACGTAGTGCGCTGGAAAATGTCATGAAACCAGATACCTTAAGTACGCATCAACAGCGCTTAACTCGCCAAGGGTTTAGTCACTTTAGTACATGGTTCCAATGTTTTAACTTTGCTTCTATGGTGGCCATCAAGTGATTAATTTTAGCTCCTTTTATCAACAAATCGCCGACTCAAATTTACAACATTGGCTTGAAACCTTGCCAGCAATCCTCGGTAAATGGCAAAGAGAACACAAACACGGCAACCTCCCGAAATGGGAAAAAGTGCTTAATAAACTGCACTATCCAAGCCCAGATAAAGTCGATTTTGTTGATAGTGTCACGATAGGCACGGGTGAGCAGCTCACGCCAGGCGAAAAGGAAAAACTCGAGAATTTACTGCGGCTCTTTATGCCTTGGCGTAAAGGTCCATTCCATATTCACGGCATTCATATCGACACCGAATGGCGCAGCGATTGGAAATGGGATCGGGTTAAACCGCATATTTCGCCCCTGCAAAACCGTACAGTACTCGATGTAGGTTGCGGTAGCGGCTATCACATGTGGCGTATGTTAGGGGCCGGCGCTAAGCGTGTCGTGGGTATCGACCCTTCCCCGCTGTTTTTATGCCAATTTGAAGCGGTTAAACGCTTGAGTGGTGAGAATCACCCTGTGCACCTGTTGCCACTTGGTATTGAAGAACTTCCGCCATTGGATGCCTTCGATACAGTATTCTCCATGGGCGTCTTGTATCACAGACGCTCACCCATTGATCACTTGTTGCAATTACGCGATCAGTTACGTATGGGGGGAGAATTAGTATTAGAGACGTTAGTGATTGATGGTGATGAAAACGCCGTACTCGTCCCGCAAGATAGGTATGGCAAAATGAATAACGTTTGGTTTATTCCATCCGTTGCGGCACTGATGCTCTGGCTTAAAAAATGTGATTTCACCGACATACGTTGTGTCGATACCGATATTACCGCCCTTGCCGAGCAGCGCCGAACCGATTGGATGCCAAATGAATCACTGGTTGAATATCTTGATCCTAACGATATCACTAAAACTATCGAGGGTTACCCTGCGCCAAAACGCGCAACGATTATTGCTGTGAAAAATCAACCGAATCAAGATTTGAACTAGAGCATGATACACTTAGGCATGTTAAAGCCATGTCATCCCATACCATGAGGGTCACAGCCCCGTTGCCTATGCCAAAAACATTGTTTACGGCTAGCCTGTTTGGCTGGTGTTTATTATCCTCTATTGGTGCAGCCTCTGCTGCACCAAGCCCTGTACCTCTGCTGGTGGAACAGTGTTTACGTCATCCTAATATTGACTTGACTAGCGCCTTTAGCCGCTATGCCAATACACATAATTTGCCCACTTTAATGCTCTCAGATAAAGCCTTGGTATTAGAGCAACACACCATAGGGCTTAATAACATTAATGATAGACTCAACTACTACCGAGGTTTATCTCTCTCGGGCGAAGAACGCCAAGGACTACTGCAATGTCAGTTGCGCCTTGCCGATATCCTAAACGACCTGCTGAGCCAAGCTGCATTCAACCAACTTGTCGATGAGCTCACTGATGCGGCTGATAAACATAGCAATGATGAGCATCTCACCCAAGATCAACTCTTATTCGGTGAACAATTAGTCGCATTACTACGTCAGCATCAATCCCCCCTTGATAAGGCCAAACTGCACACAGCACAAGCCACTATTCGACAAGGATTAGGCAGTCAACAATTTCATTTAGCGGTTCAAGCAACCCAATGCCAACTGCCAACTGAGGTTACTACTGCCAACACAGAAAATGTCGCCGTTGATGCAGCCGACAACGCCACAGAAACATCAAATACAACGTTTTCCGGCACGATTGTCGGTTATCTCTTAAAACAACCCGATCGCCACTGTCGGCAAATTCTGTGGCAGGCCTATCAAGGTCGTGCCCGCGAGCATAACCAACTCGCATTGCATCGTATTGCAGAATTGCGTCAACAAATGGCAAATGACGCAAACTTTATCGATTTTGCCAGTTACAGCTTGGCTGAACAGCAACTCAATTCTCCTGCGTTAGTAAAACAGTTTCTCGACAGCCAAACTGAATCAATTGGAGTCGCACCTTGGGATGTCGGCCGTAAATTATCGCAGCTAAGTAGTGCCAAACAGATTTCCTTACACACTGGCGAAGTGCTCGATAATGCTTTTGCTATTCTCGGTGAGTATGGATTGAGTTTTGAAGTGATAGATGGGCATATTGCATCAACCGCGGCTCAACGGCAGCAACAAATCATCCGGGTTTACCACCAACATCGTTTGCTTGGTGAAGTGTATCTTGACGTAAATAGTCGGCATGCCAGTGCCAGTCAACATACCCTCAGACAAAGTGTAATTGGCCAACAGTTTGGTCAACAGGCACTCGAGCTTAATCCCACACTCAACAGTGACAAAGATATTGAACGTTTTTGCAATGCGTTAGCCCAAGCTGTTGTAGCACTTGCACGGGGAAGCCATTTTTATCTAAACAATACCTTAGGCCCGAGTCTCGATTCAAATCAGTTACCAAGCCTTTGGCTAGCCAATGTATTACACGAAACACTCTTTCCAAAATATGATATTCAACATATAGCGCCAAGGGAGATACTCGCCAAGGCCTATACCAAACAACTTAATGTGTTTCGCGCTAAAGTGGCGCTTAATTTTTATCAGTCTTTAAAACAGAAAAGCTATCCCGATCTACAAGCAGAGTTCAGTAAGAGTTTTGGCGCAAATTGGGAACAACCAATTGACTATGCATATAGTTTCAATGCAATCGCTAATGAAGGCCCACGCTATTATCAATCCCTGTGGCAAACGCAATTAGCTAAATTTGTCTATTTATCCACACAAGACTGCCAAGATAAACTTGGGCTTTTTAATCTGTTGGTAGTCAATGAGGCTGCACTCACCTTAAGTGAGCAACTACACGCTACTATTGGCGATCCCGTTGATGCGGCATCGCTTATCCAGAGGATTATCGTTGTCTTAGGATCGCACGCTAACGCAAGCAATTGTGCTTTTTAGCGGCTTAACACAATGGGAACGGTGATTTGCACACACCAGCAAACAATATCCACGCGTAATCTTACCGTCAGTAATAATCATACCGCTGCACATCGCCGCGATTATCGTCTCCCAATTAAATCACCGATACTATTGAATAAACGATCATGACTCGCCACTATAGGGCTAAACCTATCGTTTTTTTAGAAAACTGTCGTTAGACATTAGGATCTCCATGACTCGCGCTAAATCCACCCTTGAGCAATGGCGTATTTTACAGGCCGTCGTCGATTATGGCGGCTATGCGCAGGCGGCAGAAAAACTCAACAAGAGCCAATCGTCTCTCAACCATGCTGTCGCCAAGTTGCAACATCAATTGGGAATTGAGCTACTCGAAGTTCGAGGCCGCAAAGCTTACCTAACACCACAGGGCGAAGTGTTACTGCGACGTTCACGCCATGTCACTCAATCTGTGAATGAATTAGAACAACTTGCTAGCAACCTAGAGCAAGGTTGGGAGCCAACGCTGACCATTGCCCGTGAAATTGTCTATCCGATGGAAAGCCTTGTATGTGCGCTAAGTGACTTTCTGCCCCATAGCCGTGGTACTCGCATTATTATGCTTGATTCAGTGATCACTGGGACGCAGGAGCTGATCCTGCAGAATAAAGTCGATATCGCCATTTGTGCAGGCATCCCACCCAAAGGCTATTTATCCGAGCCTCTATGTGAACAAGAGCTGCATCTGGTTTGCCACCCGAGCCACCCCTTAGCCGACATTGGCACCTTAGATGATGACAAACTGTTGGCACAGCATCTGCAATTAGTGATCAAAGACACGGGCGTGCAATCTAACATTGATATCGGCTGGCTCAAAGCCGAGCAGCGCTGGACAGTATCTAACTTCCATGAGGCGAAAGTTATTTTAAACCAGGGAATTGGTTTTTGTTGGATCCCATCCTTCCTTATCCAAGAAGAATTAGCCGCGGGTAAACTGGTGCGTTTACACCTGCAAGGCAGCCAGAAACGACGGATAATGCTTAGCCTTGTGATACCCAACCGCGATCACCAAGGCCCCGCCTCGAAACTGCTGGCCTCTTATATCCTAAAGCACCATGGTGTGAGCACTACCGATTGATAACGCTGAGGTTGTTTCCTCTAGCACGGAAAAATGAGCGCTTGGCAAATCGAGAGTCACTGTTATTTGATTCATGGCTAATGAACTTGCAAACAGAGCACGCTTAAGCGATTTGCCTTAATGGGCAAACGCTACTCGGTTAATATTTGCGAGAATATCGAGAATTAGAGGCTAGACATTCACATCTAAGAAACGCGGACGATGCAGTGCTAAAGTTTGAGGGTTGAACAGGCCGCGAGTGTCTTGGCGGTTTGATGAGTCAAGTGTTAATCCATTGGAAATAAGACTATTCTCCCCATAAACAGTCGAGCTAGACGCCAATGCAGAATCGTCTATTGGTTCTGCTATCTCCCCACGATGTGCATCAACACTCGACTCATTGTGCACTAGTGTTGAGTTTTGATTACTGGCTAGCGCTGCTACGGCTACCGCATCATAGAAACGAACCGCATTGCTGTCCCTTTGGTTAAGATTCAATGCACCCTTGTTGAATAAGCGAGCGGATGATTCGAGTCGCTGTGAGGAAATCTGCGGATTTTCAGCTTGGTTTGATTGCACAGAACCAACGGCCAAGGTTGCTGTTGGAGGTTCAATTGTATCGCTATTTTCAACCTCTATGGCATTTACGGCATCAGAGGTATCACTCGATGCAACCTGCGCCGCAATAGCTTGCTTAATCTTATCAATCACTTCGGTAACAGGAGCCGATGGCTCGTCTTGGGGGACCGTGATATTACCATCGGCATCAACCTTACCCGTGACTTGAATTTGACGTTCTTTGAGCGGTGGCAAGTTTTCAAGTTGCGCCTCGGCACCTACTAAGGTTTCCGTTGTGGACTGGTCAACAATCTGCTGTTGACGTTCTTCAGCAAGTTTAGCCTTGGCCTCATTCATTTTCTGCAGTGCTTGCGCCGCCACGCGAATATCGGCAGAAGATGGGTCAACTGGCGCCATCGCAGCCGCATAGACTTGCTTCATTTTATTGATGGTCGCCAGAGGATCGCCTGGTACTGTCGACACATCGATTTGTACTTCACCGTCGGTGGCATAGCGTTGGCCATCAGCTCCTTTTTCATATTTAAAACTAGGGCTTTGGGCATATTGACCACCCACGCTGGCATGAGCGTGCTCGTGAGCTTTGACTTCTGTGTCCCTTGCTTTTAATTCGTCAATTTGGGCTTTTTGTTGCTCTATCGCCTTTTCTTGTGTCTGTTTGACTTGCTCTTTCGCTAAGTCTTGCTGGCGAGTTTGTTCGCCCTGTGTCTGCTGAGCTTGTTGGCTATTATCGGCTTTAGCAAAGGCTTCGGCTAATGCTTGTTGTTTTTGCTCCTGCTCTTGTATAGCCTTTTCCCTTGCTTGCTTAGCTTGCTCATCACGAACTTGTTCAGCTTGATTTTGCTGAATGTGAGAAAGTTCGCCTGCTACCGATTCACTCCCAACTGGTTCCTTGGTCGCATCAGGTTGGCCAAAGATATGACTAAACTGCTCACTCAAACTGTTTGCCTGAGGCGAGGTTTTATCACCAACATTGGCCACCACCGAATCGCGGGTCCCCGAAGTAGTACCCACGACATCAGCCCCTGCAAACTCAGTAGCAAAAGGATTAATTGCAGTACTAGTGGCCTTTTGTTGTCCCAATGGTGCGACACTCGTTGTGATGGGATCTGAAGTCGGGAATATATTGGTGAAATCCGAATTTGACGAAGTAATACTACCGATATCGCTTTCAGTTGAGTAAGCGGTTGTGCTTGGCGCCAAAGAAACCAGAGGATTAACGGCACCATTCAAGGCTGAAAGCCCCATATCCGGAGCACTCAACACTGACACGGCTGTCTGAGAGGCAGCAATTTGCCCACCTCTCATTCCACCTATGGAACGAGGTCCTGTGAGTAAACTAAAACTTTTATTAGTTGAAAACTGTGAAGTCGAATCTATCAGTTTTGGAGCAGAGGGGTTTGAATATAATTGAGCAGAAGCGTTTACGCCTAAATCTACAATAGCTTTCTGTATCGCACTCGCATCAACATTATTCGCGCTAGCAGAAAGGCTCGCATAACTCGATTTAGCGCCTGCCAATAACTCAGGCTGAGTCCCAGTGAAAGGCAAAGTTTGGTTGGACGCAGCAGTAAAGCTACTTAAAGACGGTTCAAGTGCCCCACTCACTTCGGATTTTGGTGCATGCAGGCTAGCCGTTGAAGCGCTATGGTTAGCAACCGTCTGACTATTGTCACCTTGATAAACCAGTCCACTTTGAGGTCTTGCTCCTTTTAGCGGCTCAATGGGCTTATCAGCACTCAAAAACGAATTGGATGGCGCGCCAACCTGGGATGACAGCGCCATGACCGACATAGTTACACCTTGATGTTAATAATCGAACCTATAGTTTCAGATTCTCTCTCGAGTACCTCAGTCGATGCTTCGCCTTGTCGCAATGATGAATTGGCAGCAACTAATGCTGAAGTTTTATCGGTTTCATCTACCGCCTTGGCGGTTTCTGTGGGTGCAGCGCTTTGCGAAGGACTCGGTTTAGCCACATCAATCGTAGCCTGTGTTAATCCTGATTGAGCCGTTTGCAAGCCTTGCAGACCGGAAGCATAAGCAGATTGGATTTGCATAAAGGGATTCCTGCATCTGGTGAACACTAGGTTAATTATTGACCAAACCTACCTTGATGTACAGATTTATCCCTCTTATGGACAGCTTTTTTGCTCATTTTCAGCTCCTTTTTAACAGGCTATCCAAGCCGATTCCCAATCCTTAAAGACGGGGTTAAATCCCTTGAGCCGCATTTGACTGATGACCTGCTCAACAGTTCGCTCATCGCTGATCTCAAACTGATCGAGCTGACTATCAGGTGCTTGGTAACCTCCGGGCTGAGTTGAACTGCCCGCACTCATTTGCGTTATCCCAAGAGGCAGTAAATTGTCCCGAAGCGATGGTGCCTCGCGGGTCGATAAACTGATATCAAGTTGTTGATTAAAAAGTCTAAAGGCACAGATCATTTGCACCAGTCCAAGATCGGTTAAATGCACTTTTGGTGTTATGCCACCAGTACAAGGCCGCAAACGTGGTAGAGAAATACTAAAACGAGTACGCCAGTAATGTCGTTCTAAATAGTCCAAATGGTGGCCCATCAGTAAGGCATCGAGCCGCCAGTCATCTAATCCTAGTAACACACCGAGGCCTATCTTATCGATACCCGCACGGGCAACGCGATCGGGCGTGGCAAGCCGATAGGCGAAGTCCTGTTTTTTGCCTCGGGTGTGATGTTTAGCATAAGTCGCGGCTTGGTAGGTTTCTTGATACACCATCACAGCATCCAGCCCTTGCTCAACAAGCTGGCGATAATCAATCTCCTCAAGCGGCTGCACCTCCATAGCCACATAACTAAACTGCTGTTTTACCAACGGTAAAACCCGCTGAAAGTAATCCATTCCAACCTTAGTTTCATGCTCTCCCGACACTAGCAAGATAGAATCAAAGCCGCGGGATTTTATAATCGCCATTTCGGCAGCAAGTTCCTGCTCATTGAGCACTTTACGCTTGAGCTTATTGCTCATGCTAAAACCACAGTAATCACATTCGTTAGCGCAAAGATTGGACAAGTACAGTGGTAAGTACAATCCGATATTGGCCCCAAAGCGTTGCCGAGTGAGCGCTGCCGAGCGCTGTGCCATCTCTTCGATATAGGGCTCGGCCGCAGGAGACAGCAAGGCGAGTAAACTCCGTAGGTTACCCTCGGGTTGCATCAGGGCACGCTCAACCTCCACCGCCGTGCAGGAATATAACGCCAGCAATAACTTATCCCGTTCAATACGGGTAAATTGATCGACAAAACTCATTGCTGCAAAAATCCCGTTAATGGGCTGGTATGCACAGCCTGGGTTTGCACCCGGCCAAGCCCAGCTTCAAAGGCGCGTCGCCCGCAATCTACCGCATCCTTAAAGCACAACGCCATTTCAATGGGAGATGCGCTGCTGGCAATGGCGGTATTAACCAGCACGGCATCGGCACCTAACTCCATCGCGTGCGCTGCATGGGATGGCGCGCCAATTCCCGCATCAATCACCACCGGCACCCTTGCTTGCTCGATAATCATCTTGATGAAAGGCTCCGTCACCAGCCCCTGATTGGTGCCAATTGGGCTTGCCAGTGGCATCACAGCGGCGCAGCCAACATCCTCTAAACGCCGGCACAGCACGGGATCGGCATGCACGTAGGGCATCACAATAAAGCCACGTTCACAGAGGATTTTGGCTGCGGCTAACGTCTCGACTGCATCGGGCATCAGGTATTTGGGATCGGGATGAATTTCAAGTTTAACCCATTGTGTTCCCAGCATTTCCTGCGCTAATTCCGCGGCGAATATCGCTTCCTTAGCATTACGCGCGCCCGAGGTATTAGGCAAGAGTCGCACGCCCGCTTGCCTAAGTGGCGATAGCAAATCATCGGCCCCAGTTTTTAAATCAATTCTTTTCATTGCAACGGTCACCAACTGCGACTGAGACGCCTTAATTGACTCCAGCATCAGCTGACTTGAGCTGAATTTTCCCGTGCCCGTAAATAATCGTGACTCAAATTCCACACCTGCAATCGTTAACATCTTAACCTCCCGCGACCACGGCAAATACATCAATCTTATCCTCATGGTGGCATAGGATAGATGACCATCGGTGTTTTGGCACAACGGCCTCGTTAAGCACTAAGGCAACCGAGTGTTGGCAAATATTTTGTGCTTCTAACAAGGCTTGTAAACTGAGCGGTTGTTGAAGTGTTTGGGGCACATTATTGAGATGAATTAAAATCATAACAAACCTCGATTAGAGACAGATTTGAATGAAGCAGCTGTGGTTGATTGCATTAATGCACTCGGCTTTAATCCGCACACCTTGCACTCGGGATCACGGGTTAATGCGGCCGAATGCCATTGGAGTAACTTGGCATCGAAACGCCAAAATCGGCCAAGTAGCGCTCTCGTGGAGGTGACTGGGTGACTTGTCTCTTCGAAAGACTGATTACCCGTTTGTTTTGTTGTAGAAGTTGGCGGCGTGGCTAAGAGCAACAATTGCATCGCTAGCAGCGCCTGCATCGATGCCATCACGCCGACACTGGGGCCGAGCACTCCTTGACTGCTACAGTTTTGTGGCGCGCGAGTATTCGAGGGGAAGATACAGTGATAACAGCCGCCTGCGGGAAATCGCCGCTGCTCAACCGCAAACAATTGGCCGTTAAAGGCAGCAATCGAGGCGCTCACCAAAGGCAAGGCATGCTCAATACACAACCGATTGATACAATGGCGCGCAGTAAGGTTATCAGTACAATCAAGCACTAACCTCGTCTCTTCACCATGGGTTAACAGACCAGAAAATACAGTGTTCGCAGACTCGAGAGTCAAATGCTCGGCAAAGGCATCAATCTCACAACCGTGCGCCAACACGGCTAATTTCTGTTTAGCAATGAGGGCTTTGTGATGGTCAATATCGTCGTCATTAAAGAGTAATTGCCTTGGCAGATTGGACAATTCCACCCTATCACCGTCGACAAGCGTTAAGCGCCCAACACCGGCGCAGGCTAAATACTGCGCAGCCAATTGCCCAAGGCCGCCTAAGCCTACGATAAGGACATGAGCCTGTTTAAGCTGCAACTGGCCAGTCTCGCCGACCTCAGGTAAAAATATTTGCCGCGAATAACGAATAAAGTCTTTATCGGCAAGGGATTGCGCCTGCTCTTGTGTCATGCTCATAAGCTTGACTCCCAAGCTCGCGTCAATTCGGCAAAGGCCATTATTGGATCGCTTGATTCGGTAATCGCCCGCACCACGGCAATATTGTTCACCCCAGAGGCTTTGACTTGGGCAAGATTCGAAGGCCCGATGCCGCCAATTGCCACTAAGGGATAATGCGCTTTTAACAGTTCAACATAATGCGCTAACTTGAATAACCCTTGTGGCACCGATGGCATTTGCTTGGTCGTCGTCGGGAAAATATGCCCAAGGGCGATGTAAGATGGCGCATGTTGATGGGCACGCAGCAACTCGAAATAACCGTGGCTAGAGATGCCAAGCGCCAATCCCGCGCCATGAATGGCGTTTAGATCCGTCACCGCCAGATCTTCTTGTCCAAGATGTACCCCAAATGCGCCATGCTTTATCGCTAACTGCCAATGATCATTGATAAAAAGCTGCGCATCATAGTGTTTACCTAAGGCAATCGCGGTTTGGATTTGTGCCTCAAGTTCGTCCGACGCCAGCACATTAGACTTTAGCGCATTAGACTTTATCCTGAGCTGTACCGTCTTCACGCCCCCCGCCAATAATTGTTCGAGTAACAGTAAGTTATCGACAACGGGATAAATCCCTAAGTCAGGATCAAGGCGCTTAAACGCGCCGCATTGCAAATCACTGGATTCATTCAAGCTATTTTTAGTGTAAGAAGTGACGTAAGGATACGCCATTAAGCTGTGCGGCCATGCGGTACGCGCGAGTGGTCCGGGGCCTTGGCCAATCCCGACTGCATAAGTTAAGCCTTGATTGACATAGGCTTTTGCTACCACAACCGCATCCTGCAATACAAAGCCAAAAGCTAGCACCGAGGCGATGGCTGAAGACAGAGTACAACCACTGCCGTGGTTATGGCGCGTGTTTATCCGCGCACTACTGAGCCAAAAACCACCATTCTCGTCAAGCGGTGAGCAGCCAGTAACCTGATGACAAATCAACAAATCCTCCGCCAAACGCTGATTCTCTGTAGCGATGCGATGACTTGTGATATCGCTTTTTTGATCGCTTAAGACATCACTGGTGTTAATGCCAGCACTTGCCTGAGCCGCAAAATCAATATCGCCGCCCTTGGCTAATACGCTGCAAGCTAATTGCGCAGAGAGTTGCATTGCCGCAGCGGCGAATTCTGCTTTTGTATGAATGGCTGAAGCTCGTTTGTCTGTGGCGACAGTAAGCCTTGCCAACTCCTGCACATTCGGCGTTATCAGGCTAATCAAGCCCTTAAAGGGTGCAAAATCCAGAGGTTTACTCGCCGTGCTCTTATCGCCGAGTTCGTCTCCACAGCTTGCAACCATCACAGGGTCGAGAATAACGGGGACGAGTGGAAATTGGGTTTTAAAACCAGCCAACCAATCGGCTACTAAGTGCACTTGTTGCTGATTTGCGAGTAAACCAATCTTAATCGCCTGAGGCGGTAGATCGGCTAACAGGGTCGAGAGCTGTGTGAGTAACATTGCCTCACTCACAGGCTCAACTAACGCCACCGCTACTGAACTTTGGGCCGTTAGCGTGGTGATCACGCTGCATCCATGGCCGCCCAAATCCTTGATGGTGGCTAAGTCGGCTTGGATCCCCGCGCCGCCACCGCTGTCTGAACCGGCAATGGTCCAGACGATAGGTTTAGGCGCCACCTGGCTAATATGTTTCGCAGGGGTCATTATCAAACCTCCGCAACCTGTGCTGTTGGTTTGAGCTCACTCCCATCCTGATACTTGCCCGATTCATTGGCAGTTTTAGCTGTATTAGCCTCGCCCATCGGTAGATACAACTTGGCACCCGAAGCCGCAAACTCTGCCGATTTTTGCGCCATGGCGGCGGTTAACTCTTCTTGGGTTTTGACAGCGATATGGCTTAATTTAGAATCTCCCGTTTTCACCTGCTGAATGGAACTTAATGGCGCAAGCGCACCGTCAGTCTCAGCAGCAAAGCTTTGTGCCTTTGCATCCGCTTCAAGGCTTGCCGCATAGTCGCGCACATCTTGGGTGATCTTCATTGAGCAGAACTTAGGGCCACACATAGAGCAAAAATGCGCAACCTTGGCCGACTCCTGTGGCAGGGATTCATCGTGATAGGCTCGGGCGGTCTCAGGGTCAAGTCCGAGGTTATATTGATCTTCCCAGCGGAATTCGAATCGCGCCTTAGATAACGCATTGTCGCGGATCTGAGCGCCCGGGTGGCCTTTGGCAATATCGGCCGCATGGGCGGCAATCTTGTAGGCAATCAGCCCTTGTTTGACGTCCTGCTTATTGGGTAAACCTAAGTGCTCTTTCGGCGTCACATAGCAGAGCATGGCGCAGCCATACCATGCGATCATAGCCGCACCGATCCCTGAGGTGAAATGATCGTAACCCGGCGCAATATCGGTAATTTGCGGCCCTAGGGTATAAAACGGCGCCTCGGCGCAGTGGATAAGCTGCTTATCCATATTCTCCTTGATGAGCTGCATCGGGATATGCCCAGGCCCTTCGATAATGGTCTGCACATCGTATTCCCAGGCGATTTTGACTAGCTCACCTAAGGTTTCAAGCTCGGCGAACTGCGCCTCATCATTGGCATCGGCAATGGAGCCAGGTCGCATACCGTCGCCTAATGACAGCGATACATCGTAGGCGACACATAGCTCGCAAATCTCACGAAAATGGGTATAGAGGAAGTTTTCTTGATGGTGGCTCAAGCACCATTTGGCCATGATTGAGCCGCCGCGGGACACAATCCCTGTCACCCGTTTAGCGGTCATAGGCACATAGCGCAATAACACGCCCGCATGGATGGTAAAGTAATCGACGCCCTGCTCCGCTTGCTCAATCAAAGTATCGCGAAACACTTCCCAGGTCAGGTGTTCAGCAACACCATTCACTTTTTCCAGTGCTTGATAAATCGGCACTGTGCCAATCGGCACTGGCGAGTTACGGATAATCCATTCACGGGTTTCATGGATATAGCGGCCAGTGGACAAGTCCATCACAGTGTCCGCGCCCCAACGGGTTGACCAAACAAGCTTTTCCACTTCCTCCTCGATGGAAGACGTGACCGCCGAGTTACCGATATTGGCGTTCACTTTGACTAAAAAGTTACGGCCAATAATCATAGGCTCAGCTTCGGGATGATTGATATTTAACGGAATAATGGCGCGTCCACGGGCAATTTCGTCGCGGACAAACTCAGGGGTAATTGGTTTACCTATTACGGCACCAAAGGATTCACCATGGCCGCGGCGGTTTAAGATTTCATCTTGCACCTGGGCGAGCGCCATATTTTCCCGAATCGCCACATATTCCATTTCAGGGGTAATAATCCCTTGGCGGGCATAGTGTAGTTGGCTCACGCGTTTACCAGGTAAGGCACGGCGAGGACGAACAATCGCACTTGAGCCTGCTTCGAAACGCAGATGATCGAGCCCATCATCCTTTAGGCGTTGCTGGGTAAAATCTGAGGTCGCGCAATCGAGTACTTCGGTATCTTGGCGCTCGATAATCCACGGTAATCTGAGTTTGGCTAGTCCTTGGCGCACGTTAATTTGCGCAGCCAGATCGGAATACAGGCCAGCGCAGTCGTACACCGGAATGGGAGGATTTTTCTCAACGTTGGCCGCGATCGCCGTGCCGCCAATCCGCGTATCGGTTTGCAGAATTTGCCGCATCCCCACACGTAAATCCGCACGGCTTCCCTGCAAATAAAGTTTTTGCGAATTAGGATGTTGTAATGGTTTAAGGGTATCGATAAAGGCTTGCGCCTCGGCGCGCGCCACACGGCGGTTCGTTTGCCCATGAGTGTTCACGGCAAGTGATTCTGAGGACGATTCTAAACTGGACATAAGCAATCTCACTTTAACAAATAAAAATGGGGTTGCTTGTCTGGAGACTTGAGTGTTGAGAGCTGAGCCTTGTAAACCGTAAGTGGATTTACTGACTCAATAACGACTAAATCGATGGGTTAATACAGGGCAAAAGCTGGCCGCTGATACGATTTAATGGAAGTTATTATGCTTGTTTCCTTCGCAGGTTTTAACCTGATCAGGTTCAACGGATCCCGAATAAACGGTCTCAGCCAAGAGGCACTCCGACAAGATGGGCAAAAGTATAGGCAGAAGCGCTGCGAACAAACAAGCGTAATTTCAGAATAAAAATTAAATTATCAATCAAAATTA
>NZ_JAKZGV010000018.1:0-68605 GCF_022557375.1 Shewanella sp. MM_2022_3 | reverse complement strand
TTAATAACTCAAACTTGTTTTATAAATGTTAATAAAATGGCAGCTTAACCGTTTGTCATTCTATATTTTGGGACGGTTTAATTTTGCTATTTTAATATTTTTAAAGAATTTGAAGATTCAAAATGTAAAAATTTATGTAATTTAAACAGTTTGTTGTCTTGTAATTTTAAAAAGCAAATAAAATTATTATCTTTTTGTTTTTAATCTATTTTTTGATGTCTTATTTATTGTCTGTCTTTATCTGTTCTTAATTTTATCTGCTGATAAAATAATCGAATAAACCTATTCAGTCTTTCATTCTGTTTATATTTGTTTTCATAATTATTTCCTTTGTGTTAAATCTTTGCTTCCCATTTGATGCTTGTATTTTATAAGAGTTAATAGGGTATAACTAAAATAACAGAACTTAATGCGGAATAATGTTAATCAACATTATCACGCCAAATTAAGTTGTAATAAGTAATGAGAAGAAGGAATGTCTATTATGCGTATGTCCATTGTTGCATTAAGCATCACGGCGGCCTTATTGGCTGGCTGTGGGAGCGATGATAAGAAGACTCCGGCACCTGTGCCTAAAGTGAATACTGCCCCGACCACCGCGGATATGACTGTTGATGTGTCACAGTCGATTCTTTTTACTGGAAAACTTGAGGGGACGGATGCCGAAGGTGGTTTAACTTATTCTTTAGTGGACCCTGCTGATCTCAAACTCGGCACCTTTACGCTAGTCAATAAAAGCACGGGTGAATTTACCTATACATCTGATGCCAATGAAGGGACTGAGGTGATTCGGTTCAAAGTCTCCGATGGCCAATTACAGGCTGAAGCCAATCTGACAATCAATATTAAGCATGGCGATCCACTCTTTACCTACCAATGGCATTTAAAAAACACTGGGCAGAATGCTTTTGCGGCTAACCGCGGTGTTGCCGGTGAAGATATGAATGTGAGCGGTGCAATTTCAGATAATGCTATGGGACAAGGCGTGATTGTCGCGGTGGTCGATAGCGGCTTAGAAATTGCTCATCCAGATCTAACAAATAACACTGTAAATGGTGGTTCATACAATTTAATTACAGGTACTGTTGATCCAACACCTTTCTCTGGGTCTGCTACAGCAGCTCATGGTACAGCAGTAGGAGGGATTATTGCTGCAGAAGGTTGGAACGGTATTGGTGGTCGCGGTGTGGCACCTAAGGCAAAATTAATTGGCTTTAACTTTTTAGATGAAGATCCAACGGGTAAAGTGACAAACGTACAAACATTTGAAAACTTTGCTAAATCCCACGGTGCCAGTGCCTATAGCGATAGTGCACGCGTTTTTAACCAAAGCTATGGTTACAGCGTGCCATTCCCTCATGGGTTTGATGAGGATGAAACCGAAGTTTATCAAGATATTGCAACGCAAAGCTTCGATGGCAAAGGCAGTATTTTCGTTAAGTCCGCGGGTAATGGGTATGACTACTATCGTTTCCGTACTTTCTGGTTACCGGGAGATTACTTCACGGCAACGACGGAAAATCCCGCTAACCACGGCTTACCTTTCCATAATTCCAACATGTCCTCTGACAATGCTAACGTTTATAACTTAGTTGTTAGTGCAATTAATGCTAAGGGTAAACTTTCTAGCTATTCATCCGTGGGCTCGAATATTTTTGTCACAGCACCCGGTGGTGAGTATGGTGATAATGATCCTGCGATTGTTACAACCGACTTTATGGGATGTGTGAAGGGCTCAGCAATCGCAGAAGATAGACCAAGCACGCCATTCCACGGTGGTTTAAACCCGTTAAACCCCAATTGTGATTACACATCGACAATGAACGGCACCTCGTCTGCGGCACCTAACACTTCGGGAGCTGTCGCTGTCATTATGAGTGCTAATCCAGATCTCACTTGGCGTGATATTCGCTATATTTTGGCGAAGACAGCTACCAAAGTTGATGCGGATATTGCGCCTAAAACCGTGACCATTGGTGAGGGTGAAGGTGCGCCAGTGTATGCGGCTATCCCTAGTTGGTTACAAAACGCGGCGGGTTTTTCATTCCATAACCTCTATGGTTTTGGTCGAGTGAATTTAACTGAAGCCGTTAAGCTCGCCAAATCCTATGCACAGGACTTAGGTGACTATGTCGTAACCGAGTGGCAAGCAAGCGCAGCGCTCACCAAAGCGATTCCCGATGCCGATATTAATGGCGTGACGGATACCCAAGTAGTCGCTGACGATTTAGTGATTGAAGCCGTGCAAATTGAGCTGACTGCCGATCACCTGCGTCTACCGGATTTAGCGGTAGAGCTGATTTCGCCTGCAGGTACTAAGAGTGTGTTGATGACACCTTATAACGGTTTAGTTTACCAAGGGGTGATGGATAAGAATGATCCGGATGATCTTGTTAAAGGCTATGATGCAACACCTATGTTATCAAATGCTTTCTATGGCGAATCATCAAAAGGTGAATGGACAATCAAGCTGATTGATGTGAATAGCGGTAGCTATCGATTTGTTAAATACGATCAAGGCTATATCTCAATCCCTAACGAAGCCGATGGCAAACTGAAAGGTTGGTCAATTCGTTTCCATGGCCATGCCGCCAAGTCTGCATCTTAAGGAGTCACCAATGAAAGCGTTAAATTTATCATTAGTAGCTGTTGCACTTTCACTGTCAGTTCAAGCAATGGCACATGACAAGATCGAACTCACTGAACCTCAAGCTGAGTCTAAAGGTGTTCAAGTGAGCCGTGCCGAGTTTCTCGGTTTAGATACACCCTACTTTGTTAAAACTGAGACTGGGATTAAACAGGCTAAGCAATTGGTTAAAGGGCAGAAAGTGGTGACTCAATCGGGTAAACCCTTTGCCGAAATGACCGGAAAGTTAGTGGTTAAGCTAAAACCAGGTGTATCAGCCGATGATTTTGCTAAGACTCACGGTTTAAAAGTTGATTGGCAGAATGACAATAACTTATTGCTGCTTGCCGCCGAAGAAGGTACTGATTTAATTGGCTTAATTCAAGCGGTTAAAGCCTCGCCTGAAGTGGAGCGTGCTAAGTTAGATCGCGCACTCGCCAAGCAAGAAATTCAGTAAGCCATTTAGCGAAGTTAAAAGGTGAATAAAGGGCCGCAAGGCCCTTTATTATGAGTTAATTATTAATATGAGCCTATTAATATCAGAGGCTTTATCGTAAAACGACCAATAATATAACCGCTTAGCGCTAAACTATCTGGTTCACGATGGGTTTACAGATTACAATCTGCTTTTATGCCTTGGGGCCGTGCTTCACTCGGTTTTAGCGCATGATTACCATGGACCATATTTGCATTATTCCATGTACTTTTTCCATACGAGTGGTTGCATTGTTCAGCCCGAAGGTCTCACCAACTCAAGTCTCAATATGAACTACTGGAATAGCGATAACTTTGAAGGATTAAAGTCGATAGGGACTCAGTATTCGGCTCTGAAGGGGTATGAACTTTTTGGCCAATATTGTCTGCAAAAAGAGCAAGGACTAAAGAAGCAAGCGATTGCGACGGTGAACACATTTGTGTCGCACTGTAAGAGCCAATCTTTGACTAAGCAAAGGCAAATAGCTGAAGAACTATCATCCTTAGGTTATTGGCAGCGTGAAACACACCAGCTACTCGCTTATCCTCTTATCGTACTGCTTAAAGGTGTGCTAACCCAATGGGCAGTAGATGAGCCCAATAATCCCATTCCCCACAAATGGTTAGGCTATATTGGTGAGGATATCGCCTCCTATGAAAGGGCGTTGGCGCTTGAGCCTAACGATGAAATTTGTCTTACTCAAGTTGCGTTGGCCCATTTAAACAGTGTCGATTTTCAGACCCACCATTTATCTGAATCTGTATTGTTGGGCGATATAGTGCGAGCAAAAGACTCACTAGCGTCAGCACACACATTAATCGAGCGATTACAAACGCAGGAGAGTAAATCAAGGCTGCAAAACCGGCATGATTATTACCAGTCAATGATAAATTGCTGGGAGGAGTATTCCACTCATGCAGTGGCTGAGTCGTTTCCGGATTGGTGCGCCGCTAAAGGCGAGCAGTTTGATTTTTGGTCAATTATTTATTATCGGCGCTGAGTTAATTGCTTGTTGGATAGCATAACTGAGTAATATGTGGAGAAAATTGCGTCATCGCGGCTGCAAATTACGCGATAAAACAACAATAGGCTTTTACTGAATAAGCATGATGAAAACCGTATGAGAGTGTCACGCGCATTTATTTAAGTGCTCCTTTAGGCTGAACTGTTAGCTTCTATCAAGGCCGCCAGCCTTCAAAATATGACTGATTAACGAATGTCATATTCAGATTACATATACAGATTGTGTGATATCAAAAGAGGTCAATTATTAGCTTGGCTTAACGGCTAGTTGCACTAAATTGTTCCATAGGGCCTGTGCTACTGGGCCTAGTGGCGAGTGGGGCGGCCGCATCACATAGTAATCGAGTTGGATCAGGTTTTGTCTTTCTTGTAGTTCAAGCTGTTGTAAGCTTCCTTCTGCGATGGCTTCTTCGACCATATAATAGGGAAGTTTTCCCCATCCCATCCCTCCTTGAATAAGCATTTTCTTCGTATAAAAATCATTCACATACCAACGGCGCTGCCCAGCTTGCACCCCAAATTCGATATTGGCGGTGCCAGTGCCAGTATCTTGGATCACAATTTGGTACTCGTTCACCAATTGCCTTACATGACTTAGATTTGGATAACGGCTCAGTAAACGGGGGGAAGCAACATCCAATAAACTCCCTGAAAATAAATAACCAAGCTCATAATGGCTTGAGCGGAGCAGCTCAATACCGCCAGCTGAAATCGCAATATCGGCTTTGCCTTGATTTAGGGCTTCAAGTGCCCCGGTTAAATACTCTTGTTTAAGAATAATTTGTGTATGTGGAAACTCATTTTGTGTGCGCTCTAACATCGGCAAGATTCGAGCAAGATTAAAGGATGCCTCAAAGGCTAAGGTGATACTGGCCTCGTTACCTTTGGCTAAATGCTTGGCCACTTGGCGCATTTCCTGCGCTTCATTCAGTACGCGCTGGGCGTATTGCAATAGCTTTCGTCCCTCTTGGGTCAGTGCTAACCGATAACCTTGGCGGTCGAACAGCACTACATCTAGCTGGGATTCCAATTGTTTAATGCTCTGACTGATCGCCGGCTGGGTCTTATGGAGTTTGTCACTGGCGGCCTTTAGCGAGCCAGCGAGGGCGACGGTATTGAACATCAACAGTTGTTCTAAGGTCATGGCAACACCCTTAAACAAATAAAGAATTATTTTAGAAGATGTTAGATATTATTCCATATTTATTTATTTTGTGTGGGCGCATAATCTCGCCATATGACAGTAGTGGGCACAAAATACGAGCCCACTACTTTGCGTTTAGGATACTGTTTAGTAAGAGTTTATACGGAATTAGGTCTAAAAGTGATGAGCAATGAGGTCGTTATGTCTATCAATCAATTATGTTTTGCCAAAAGTGAAAACAAAACCGCGGCCGAGACTGACCCTCAAAAACTCTTTGTCTGTGCCAATACCTTAAATCGTGCGGCGGCTTTGGTAACGCTCGCCATGAGCATAGTGTTTTTATTCTCGGGCATGGGTAAGTTACTCAGCGTGCCGTTTTTCCATGCGCCCTTTAGCGTGATGAATTTACCAACGGGTTTTGGCTACTTTATCGGTGTGATTGAAGTGCTGGGTGCCATTGGCATTGGCTGGCGTGAATCTCGAGTCCTGTCGGCAACAGCATTACTGTCGGTGATGATGGGAGCCATTTATTACCACTTTAATTTTGAAGCTACCCTTAACGCGCTACCCGCATTGTTATTATCTGCCTTGCTTTTTTTAATCATCAAGTTAGATGAAACCGTCGATAGATTAGTGCGTTTTCAACGTCAGCTGGTGGACATAAAAGCGGTTTTCTGATTTTGGCCACCGCGCAGACAAGTTTCAATTTACAAGTGACAACTCACTGTTTAATCAAGAGACATTTACTATGACGTACGCGAACTCGGCTCAAATGCCAGTGCTGTTTGTTCCCCATGGTGGCGGGCCTTTACCATTACTCAATGATGCAAATCATCGGGAATTACGGTCATATTTATCCAAGGTGGCAGAGACTATTCCCACGCCCAAGGCGATTGTATTAGTTACTGCTCACTGGGAAGAGGCGCAGGTGACACTGTCGAGCCATTCTCATCCTGGTATGCTGTTCGATTACTATGGTTTTCCCCCAGAGGCTTATACGCTTTCTTATCCTGCACCCGGTGAGCCGCAGCTTGCCGAAACCATTGCCAGTTTACTTAAGGCAAGCGGCATTGAGGTACGGTTGGATAATCAACGTGCCTTCGATCACGGCACCTTTGTGCCACTTAAGTTGATGTATCCTGAGGCCAACATTCCTGTGGTGCAAATGTCCTTAGCGCAGCATTTGGACCCGAGTGCCCATATTGCTATCGGTGAAGCATTGGCATCATTACGTACCCAAGGGGTGCTGATTGTGGGGTCTGGCATGTCGTTTCACAATATGCGCGCGTTTTTCTCCGGCGATCCTAAGGTGTTGCCTCGCAGCCAAGCGTTTGATACTTGGTTAACCGATGTAGTGACATCAGGCGATAACCACGCCAAGGCACAATTAATCGATTGGCAATCGGCGCCAGAGGCGCGTTTTAGTCACCCAAGGGAAGAGCATTTAATTCCTTTACATGTGTGTTTTGGGGCGGCGTATTTACAGACGCCAAAAGCCACGCATCAATTTAGTGGCGTGTTATTTAACACGGCAATCTCGGCTTATCTCTGGTCTTAATTTGTCCCTAAAAGCAAAAGGTTCATCATGTTGTGCGTTTGGCGCATCATGACGAACCTTTTTGTATTTTTAGCCTTGTCTATTTTTATCTAGCTAATTGGTGGCTGGCTCTTACTCAGTAATGGGGACAACTCTGAGATGTTGGTATTCCAGCTTAAGCGGTAAACACCAGTCCCACACTGAATAGGGTACTGAAAATCATAGTAAGTTTTGCTGTGCGTCCCAATAGTGGATTAAGCGCCTCACCCGATACAGCATAGAAATCGCTACTGAGTTTACGGGCGATAAGCAGAGATAAACCCGCCAACAATACCGGTAATCCAGGCAGAATGCCCAGTAAGAATCCCGCGATCACTAAACCAAAGGGTAAGTAAATTAAGGCTTGATACAAGACTTTGGCCTGTGCCTCACCAATCCTCACGGCTAGGGTATGTTTGCCCGCTTGGGTGTCGGTGCGAATATCGCGGGTGTTGTTAACTAACATAATGGCGGCGTTAAATAAGCCAATCGCACAGCCAAGTAGCCACGCATTCAAATTAGTATCACCTGCCTGCAAATAATAACTGCCGACCACAGCCACTAAGCCAAAAAACACAAAGGCGGCAACTTCGCCTAGCCCGTGTGAGGCTAAAGGATAAGGTCCGCCGCTGTAGCCGAGGGCGCCTAAAATCGCCGCCGCCGCTAAAATCGCTATTGGCCAACCACCGTGCCAAATCAAATAGGAACCTACTGTTAACGCGAGTAATAAGCAGAAGATCATCGCATTACGTACTTTATAGGCTGGGATCATCCCGCTTTGCGTCACGCGAACTGGGCCAATACGTTCGGCAGTATCGATACCATTTTTAAAATCAAAATAGTCATTGGCGAGGTTGACAGCGATCTGCAATAAAATCGCGCACAACATCGATGTCACGGCAATTAACCAACTGAAACGCTCAAGGTGCAGCGCCAGAATATTACCAATTAACAGGGGACCGATTGCCGCGGGTAAGGTGCGAGGTCTGATGGCTAAAATCCAAGGATTCATGATGTCTAGTCGTTATCTAAAAAGGAATGAGTAGTGAACAGCGCCATAGCATAACAAGAAATTACCCTAAAGTGAGTACTATCTAATACACGCATGTAATAGAGTTTGAATTGGCGCACAGATGTTTCGCGGTTAGGGAAAAGATTTGCCGCCAATGTCAAAGAAAATCCACATTGTCTGTGCTTTTATAGTTTATGCCGTTTACCCGTATGTCATTGGTAAAGCCAGTAACTTAACGCTGATAGAGCCTTGAGTGTAAGGCAAGTCATCGGGCTTAGCTGCCGGAGAATGAGCACGTCACCTTTATGTCAATGATAAGGATTCGATAGGATGCGTTTCGATAACCAAGTGGCGTTGATCACCGGAGCTGGCGCAGGGCTTGGGAGAGCCTATGCCATTATGTTGGCAGAGCGGGGCGCCAAAGTGGTGCTTGTCGACCAACCTAAGGTGTCCTCTAAACGCCAAAAACACCCTGATGCTGATTATAGCAATGACGAATTGCGCCAAACCCATGAGACGATTTTAAAACTCGGGGCCGAGTGCCTTTGCTTTGAGGTGGATGTCAGTCAACAGATGGATGTTCAGACTATGGTGAATAGCTTGCTTCAATGTTGGCAGGGCGTGGATATATTAATCAATAATGCCGGTGTTTATGGTGCTCGTCCTTTTGAGCATATTCTACAAGCTGAGTGGCAGCGGCAGTTTGACGTTGATGTTAATGGCAGTTTTTATCTGACTCAAGCAATATGGCCAGCGATGAAAGCACAGGGTTATGGCCGCATTTTGATGACAACGGGGGTTTCGGCACTCTTTGGTGATTTACACCAAGTTGCATTCAGTGCCGCCAAGATGGCTTTAGTGGGAATGGTAAACAGCCTATCGATAGAGGGCGAGCAATATAACATTTATATCAATAGCTTATGCCCTCAGGCATTAACGGCTATGACTCGAAAGCATTTAGCTCCTGCGATTCAACCGCTATTTTGCTTTGATACGCTGACTGCGACCGTGGCGTTTTTAGTGAGTCCAAAGGCCCCTAATGGTCAGCATTTATTGGCGGGCGCTGGCAGTGTCAGCCACGGCAGATTCGCTGAGTTTCAGTCTATCTACTTTAGTGAGGGACAATGTACGCCTGATAAACTCGTGAAATATTGGTCAGAACTTCACAATGCCTTTCCGGTTAATTTACATTCCTGTGGTGAGGATAAAGTGTTGGCTTGGTCAAAGCAGAGCGCTCTTGAGCATCATATAAAAATTGAGTAGTTCGGCGTGCGTTTTGTTAAATCGTTAACAAACACCATGCCAAGTGACTCCCTACTGGTCAGCCCTAGTCGAACTGGGTTACCCTTGGGTATTCATTGCTAATTTTCCGTAGGATCCCATGAGTCAGGTATTAGACGATCTCTTATCATTATTATCCCTTGAGCAAATCGAAATCGGGCTGTTTCGCGGTCAAAGTCAAGACCTAGGATTTGGGCATGTGTTTGGTG
This sequence comes from Shewanella sp. MM_2022_3, assembly GCF_022557375.1. Classification (NCBI taxonomy): domain Bacteria; kingdom Pseudomonadati; phylum Pseudomonadota; class Gammaproteobacteria; order Alteromonadales; family Shewanellaceae; genus Shewanella; species Shewanella sp. MM_2022_3. The sequence goes on along the minus strand of NZ_JAKZGV010000018.1, from coordinate 59,259 downwards.
GGCAAGTCATGGGACAGGCCTTGAGCGCGGCTAAGCAAACCGTACTAGCAGAGCGGCAAGTGCATTCGCTCCACTCTTATTTTTTACGCGCAGGCGATGAGAAGTTACCCATAGTGTATGAAGTTGAAAATATGCGCGATGGCGGCAGCTTTAGTGCTAGGCGGGTGAGTGCAATACAAAAGGGACGGCCGATTTTTCATATGACCTGTTCCTTCCAAGAACCCGAGGTGGGTTTTGAACATCAAGCACAGATGCCGCAGGTGCCTGGCCCTGAAGGTTTATTAAATCAAAATGAGTTGGCTATGACCTTAAGGGATAAAGTCCCTGCAAGGATCCTTGAAAAGTTTATGGAAGACGCGCCAATTGAGATGCGCTTAGTCAACCCTCTGCATCCCTTCGCACCTAAAGAAACTGAGCCATATCGCTATGTGTGGTTAAGGGCGAATGGTGCAATGCCAACAGATAGTCATATCCATGAATATTTACTAGCCTATGCTTCCGACTTTAATTTTTTAGTCACGGCGGCTCAGCCCCATGGCGTGTCGTTTTTAACCCCGGGCATCCGCATGGCAACCATAGATCATGCGATGTGGTTCCACCGACCCATTAATATGGGAGAATGGTTGCTCTATAGTATCGATAGCCCAAATGCCAGTGGTGGGCGTGGGTATGTCCGAGGACAATTTTTTAATCAGCAGGGCGAGCTTGTCGCATCGACGACCCAAGAGGGGCTGATCCGTATGGTAAAAGGAAGCTAATATGTTACTGAAATTAAAAATATTTATTCTATTCTGTTTAAGCTCATTGACGATGACTGGTTGCGTAACGGTACAACCTGAACCTCCCATTATCATCAATGGTGCGGCGGGTTATTTAGAGAAAATTATCTTGCCACAAGGCAGTGAAATTACTATTGCCATTATCGATTTGAATACTCCGGGGGCCATTATTGCTCAAAAAAGCTTTAATATCGCCCGAGCGCCTGTGCCATTTAAGTTCTTATTACCCGCGCAATCAATCGATAAACGTATTAATTATGGCGTAGTGGCTATGATCAAGTACCAGGACAAGGTGATTTTCCAGACCTATGATCGTTTCCCCGTGATTAATAATGGTAAATACACCACTGAAGTATTGATGAAGGCGGTGATGATTAATCAGTAAAGCATGTGTTATTTTAAAAGCCCTTTTCGTAAGGGCTTTTTGTTTTGTAAATCGCGATTATTTTTTATTTCCTATCTCGAGCTTAATATCATTCATCTTGTTTGGTGTAGGGGTATTCGGTAACGTTGATGGCATAATGCGATTATTTATTGCGTTTATCATATGTGATTTTTAGCTATTTGAAATTATTTCATCTATAAATTTAAGTTGTTTTCTTATCTTTTAATCAGAATGCGTAACCGTTAATTCTCTCTTGATTCTCTATGCTACTTAATGGCGATAGATAACTTGTCTTTTATTTTTAAGTAGTTGCTAAAATTTCTTTTGTTTAAGTAAACAGTTTACCATTCGCTTATGTTTTAAAAATCGATTTTTTATTGAGTATGGCATGCTTATTAACTGTTTTTATGGGTAATTGTTCCGTTAATAAGGTGTTTCAATATGTATCACTCCGTGTTAAAACGCTGAGCTGAAGTTCTATTGGTAACAGAAATTTAATCGATTCCTGTACTGAATAAATATTAAAAATTGAACTTTATAGAAATAAATCGATATAGCGAAGGAAGCGACAATGAAAACAAAAATTGCACTAGCAGTGTCTATGGCACTGTTGTCATCTGCAGCAAATGCACAGACAGTATTATCTCCAACGGGTGAAACAATACAGTTAGATATTCCAGCCGAATTATCAAATGACTCAACTCGAGGCAGATTAACCGCAGTTAATAACCAAGATGTAAAATTTATTCCTGAACCAGAATTTGCCGAAGGTGAGCATACTTATATTGTTCGCTTACGTGACAGTGCTGTCGCGAATTATCAAGGGGAGATTCCTGGCTTCAAAGCAACTAGCCCACAACATGTAAAGTCGACCTCACAGGCAAAAGGCACTGGAAAGACTGGCAATGTTAAACTTAACGCCGCGGCTCCTGAGGTGAAAAACTACGTTAGTTTCCTTAAGGTTAAGCAAGAGCGCTTTTTGACGAGTGCCAGCGCAGCGATTGGTACACCGCTAGAGCCATTAACCACCTACCAATATGCACTCAATGGTATCGCTGTGCGTATGACGCAGGCGCAAGCGATAAAAATGGCTGAACTACCTGAGGTGATTTATATCGAACGTGAGCGTATTGAGCAGCTTGAGACCGATGTGAGTCAGGCACTGATCGGCTCCCCAAAGGTGTGGGACGGTAGTGCTACTGGCACCAAGGCTATGGGTGAGGGTGTGGTAGTCGCGATTATCGACTCGGGGATTAACTCTGATCATGCCTCGTTTGCCGATATTGGCGGGGATGGTTATGACCATACAAACCCCTTAGGCCAAGGGATTTATATTGGTGATTGTAAAACCGATTTTGCCAGCATGTGTAACGATAAGCTGATTGGTGTGCGTAGTTACCCTGAAATCACCGATATCTATGACGACGAAAAGATTTTTGGTGCGACGCCTCCCGCTAAAAATGGTGAAGACTACGGTGGTCATGGCTCGCATGTGGCCAGCACCGCGGCAGGGAATATCTTGCTTGATGTGCCTTATGTTGATGGGGAAGTTGGCAAGCTAGAAGGTGATGGTATCGCAACTGGCTTAAAGTTTGCGCAAATCTCTGGTGTGGCTCCCCATGCAAACATTATTGCATATCAAATCTGTAGACCTGGGGATGCGGGTGACAAGTATTCTGGTTGCCCGACTGTACCGATTCTTAAAGCCATAGATGATGCGATTAAAGATGGCGTGGATGTGATTAACTTCTCCATCAGTGGTGGCGGTAATCCATGGAATAGTGCCACTGAACAGGGTTTTTTAGCGGCGCGTAATGCGGGTATTTTTGCTGCCGTTGCAGCAGGGAATACGCGCCCAGCAACCGCAACCAGTGCCGCAATCACCCAGTCACCTTATTCGACTCCCAAAAATGCCCCATGGTATACCTCGGTGGCTAACTCGACTCACAATCGTGAAGTGGTACGTGAGCTGGAATTTAATGGTAAGACATTTGAATTCACCCCTGGCTCTGGCCCTGTGCAAACCGAAGTGATTAAAGGACTTCCTGTGTTTGCTGGCTCTGTCGATGCGACCAATGTGGAAGGTTGTAAAGTCTTCCCCGCCGATGCCTTTAAAGACAAAATAGCGGTCATTAAACGGGGAACATGCGATTTTACAACTAAAGTATCGGGTGCATTAGCTGCGGGTGCTAAAGCGGTGATCGTCTATAACCGAGATGGCGAAGGCAATGATCGTTTAAAAATGGCTTCGCTCGAGACATTAAATATACCTGCGGTATTTATTGGTAATACCGATGGTGTAGCCTTAATCGAGGCCATGGCCGCCAATCCTGCTGTAGAGTTAACTTTAACCCCGACACCGCAAGCGATTAGCCGTGAGGCCGATGTGTTATCGGCTGGCTCACTGATTGGCCCAAATGCGACCAATGATGTGATTGTGCCTTCGGTGGCCGCGCCTGGTTCGGATATTTACGCTGCTTATTCTGATCAACAATTTGGTCACGATAAATCGGGCACAAATCCTGCCGACTTTACCCTCATGTCGGGCACTTCAATGGCAAGTCCCCATGTTGCGGGTGCGGGCGCACTGTTAAAGTCGCTGCATAAAGATTGGACGCCGGACAATATCCGCTCCGCATTAATGCTGACTGCAACGACCGCTCAGGCGATGAAAAAAGCCGATGCTAAAACCGTTGCCGATCCGTTTGACGTGGGCGCTGGCCGTATTCGCGTGGATTTAGCCGCTAAAGCCGGTTTAGTGATGGATGAAAGCGCACTGAACTATGAAATTGCAAATCCTTTATTGAACGGCGATCCTCGTAAGCTCAACGTGCCTAGTATGGCTGATTCTCGTTGTGTCAATACCTGTACTTGGACCCGTACCGTAACCGCAACCCAAGATGGTAGCTGGACGGCGAAGGGCCAAGCGGTGACCGATAATCTGGCACTAACGGTATCGCCTGAAAGCTTTACCCTGAAAAAAGGTGCGAGCCAAATCATTACTGTCACCGCCGATGTAACGCAAGTGGGTGCAGATTGGGGCTTTGGCAACTTAGTGCTCGAGTCAGCTAACTTCCCTACGGCGACTATGCCGATTGCGGCTAAGATTGGTAAGCGTAACCTGCCAAACTTGGTAAGCATTCAAGCGACTCGTAATGCGGATGAGATCACTCTTGAAGGCTTGAAGGCGGTGGATTTTGCTAGCGTTGGTGCCGAAGTGACGGGCCTCAAGCTGAGCCAAACCATTGAGTCAAGCGTGAAGCAAGACTCGAATAATGCTTCATATACAGATGATCTTGATGATGGGGTCAAAGTGTTTAAGTTTGACGTTAATGAAAATGCTCTGTATTTCCGTACCTCAATTAGTTACACCACATCGCCCGATCTTGATATGTATGTGCTACTCGATAAAAACGATGGCAGCAAACTTGCTCGAGTGGCCTCATCAGCCAGAGATGGTTCAGAGGAAAGTGTCTTACTCAATAATCCTGTTAAAGGCACTTACTATGTGATTGTGCAAAACTACAGCGCTTCATCAGCGACGGCCGATGACGTGTTTGGTTTAAAACAATTGACCCTCTATGACACGGCTGAGGATAACCTCACTGCGACGCTTTCTGGCGATACCAATGACTTTGACGTTAAGCTGACGTGGAAGGATGCGCTTAAAGTCGGTGATGAAGGTTTAGCTATGCTGACCCTCACCACTGGCGATGACAAAGTAGCACCAGTGAAGCTCCCCGTCGTCTTTGAACGTGTCGGTGATGATGTGCTGTCGCCTCTGGGCAATACGCTGAGCGGTCAGTTAACACCGGGCGTGGCTAAGATGATGAAAACCCGTATCGAAGCCAATAAAACCCAAGTAACACGTGTTTATAACTTAGAAGCTATGCTGCCTGAAGGCCATGAAGTGGCTAACATCAGCCATGACGGTAAGCAAGATGGCAATAAGATCACTTGGACGATCGAGATGCCATCGGGCGCTGAAGCGAAAGACATCAGCTTTGAGCTGGTTCCACGTAAGGCGGGGGTTGATAATGAGTTAAGCCTGTCGAACAAGGTCAACAATGCGTCGTCAGAAACCTTGACTCAGCGCTATCAGTTTGATGTTGCTGAAGTGGCGCCTGTGGCCAAGGTGGAAGCGCCAACGTCAGTACAAGAAGGCAAGCCGCTGTTTATCGATGCCAGCAAATCATCGGATGCGAATAATGATCCGCTGACCTACAAGTGGACTCAGTTAGGTGGCGCAAGCTTTAATTTTGACCCCGCAGCGGCCAAATTAAACTTAGTGGCGCCAAGTGTGAATGGCGCGGCACAAACCGTATCATTCCAACTGACGGTATCCGATAACCACGGCAATAGCGATTCGAGCTTAGTATCTGTCTCTATTACCGATACTCCGCCGAAGAAGGATGACGGTGGTGCCTTAGGCTGGTTAAGTTTATTACTGCTGCCATTTGCCTTTGGTCGCCGTAAACTGCGCTAAGTGGTTCGAGCTGAAACCGGTTAACCTTAGCATGTTTAAGGGTTAACCTTGATGAGGGCCGAGATTATCGGCCCTTTTTTATTGCCCGTTTATTATCGATTTTTCATTAAAAATTCCACAAAGGCGCGGTCGGCTTGGCTGACGGGGCGCTGTTTTTTCCACGCAATATGCAGATTTAAAAACACTGGCGGATCAAAGGGTTTGGCGAGAATATCGTCTTTTGGACTGATGGCCATTTCGAGCACGCTGGTGATACCAAATCCCTGCGACACAATCTGTTTGATTAAGTTAATCAGATTGGTCTCAAAGGCAATATTGGGCTTTTTACCCAAGTCTTTTGCCTGAGAGAGGATCCACTCGCGGTGAAAATAGCCGGTTTTGAACATCACCAGTTCATGGTCAAAGAAGTCGTTTAAGCTCACGGCAGAATGCTCGGCAAGTGGATGCTCGGCGCCCATGGCGATCACCATCTGCTCACGGATCAGTAATTGGCTATCAAAATCACTCTGCAGATCTTGGGCAGTAATGATAGCAATATCCACTTCTTCCTGTTGTAACATCCGCAGCGCGTCACGGGTACCGCCTTCGAATAGTGACAGCTTTAACTCGGGATATTGATGGCGAAACGCCATAAGGCGTGAGGGCAGATAGAAGGAGCCCAACATACCCGGCACCGCAATCCGCACTTCCCCTGAGGTCAAATTCGCCATGGCGCGGATTTGCGCTTCGGCCTGCTTGATTTGTTTTAGGATTAACGTGGCATGTTGGTGCAGTACTAAGCCTTCGGCGGTGAGTGCGAGGTGCTTGTCATTCTTATTACTGGTGCGATTAATCAGTGTCACTCCAAGTGACTGCTCAAGCCGTTTAATACTTTGGCTTAGGGCAGGCTGCGCCATATTGAGCTTCTTGGCCGCGGCGGTAAAACTGCCGGTATTAGCAAGTGCATCTAAGTGTTTAAGTTGGCGTATATCCATGGTGTGAGCCTTTTGCTTGTGATGCACGCTTACGCGCGACAATTTGCGATAACCATGTCAGTTATCAAAGATTTGCCATAACAAAAATCAATAATGTCGATATAAATTATCTATTATTGTTATGTTATGCCCAGTGCTAACCTTTGTCTATTCTTAGAGTGAGGCGTTATCGAGGCTAAAAGTGCAAGCCGTGTTAGACACTATTATCGACAATAAACAACGTGATACCCGACTGATGTGGGCCCTGTGTGTGGCTTCCGTGGTGGTATATATCAATCTGTATTTGATGCAGGGCATGTTACCGCTGATCGCCGAGCATTTTTCTGTGCCAGGCTCGCAGGCTACGCTCATTCTCTCTGTGACCAGTTTTTCATTGGCGTTTTCGCTGTTAATTTATGCGGTTGTGTCCGACAGAATTGGCCGGCATACGCCGATTGTGGTGAGTCTTTGGTTATTGGCATTGTCGAACCTGCTGCTGATTTGGGCTGGGGACTTTAATGCGCTTGTGTATGTGCGTTTTTTACAAGGCGTATTGCTCGCTGCGGTGCCTGCCATTGCCATGGCTTATTTTAAGGAACAACTCTCGCCAAGCACTATGCTCAAAGCAGCGGGCATTTACATTATGGCCAATAGTATTGGCGGGATTGTTGGGCGTCTGCTGGGCGGGTTGATGTCGCAGTTTTTATCTTGGCAGGAGTCCATGTGGCTACTGTTTTTAGTGACCCTCGCAGGTGTTGCCTTGACCAGTTTTTTATTACCTTCTGGCGCAGATGCTAAGGCGATATCTGGCGGGCAAACCTCGGCGCCTTCAGTCTCAAAACGGGCTCGGTTACTTCAGGATTTTTACGGCTTTAGTCACCATCTAACCGATCCACAAATGCGGTTAGCCTATGCCATCGGTGGGATCACTTTTATGATGATGGTGAATCAATTTAGCTTTATTCAACTGCATTTGATGGCGGCGCCCTACGAGTGGAGCCGCTTTCAAGCGACCTTGATTTTTTTGTGTTACTCCAGTGGTACTGTGGCCTCCTATTTTACTGCTAAGTGGCTGGCAAAATTTGGTCAGCACAAGTTATATCAATGGTCTTGGTGTTTGATGCTGTTGGGCAGTTTATTGACCCTGTTTGATACCACAGCCACCATTTGCATGGGCTTTTTGATGACGGCATGTGGATTCTTCTTAACCCACAGTTGTTGCAACTCTTTTGTGGCGATGCGCGCAAGCCGCGATCGCGCCAAGGCCACCTCGCTGTATCTGTGTTGCTATTACTTAGGCGCCGCTTTGGGTGGACCTTACTTGATGCTATTTTGGCATAAAGCCGAATGGCAAGGGGTGGTGATGGGGTCGTTAACGCTGCTTGCGTTAATTGCATTGTCAATCAGTCGTCTGCGTTACCACCAAACGAAGATGAGCCCAATTGCGGCATAAGCTGCTTTAGTGCTTGACCTAAATACCCATAGATGACTATAAAAGCAAAGGCCAACAATTCAGTGTTGGCCTTTGCTTTTGCAATTAATAAGGTAAAACAACCCCATGACCCAAGCTAAGTTTGTTGAAGGTTCAATTCTTCGCCATATTCTCGTGATGAGTTCAACCGCTGCGGTGGGGATTTCTGCGTTATTTGTAGTCGATTTACTGGATATATTTTTCTTAAGCTTATTGGGCGAACATGAATTAGCTGCGGCTGTAGGTTATGCGGGCAGTATTTCATTTTTTACCACATCAATTGGCATAGGTCTCTCCATTGCGCTCGGGGCCTTGGTGTCTCGCTCTATTGGCGCTAAGGATATCGAATTAGCGAAACGCCTATTACTTAACAGTGCGGTGGTGACCACGATCATTAGTGTGTTGGTCAGCATTGTGGTCACGACTTTTATTCCTGAGTTAGTCACGCTTGTGGGGGCCAGCGGTCATACTGCCGAGCTTGCAGAGAGTTATCTGTATATTTTGGTACCTTCACTGCCTTTTATTTGCCTTGCGATGGCCCTTGGCGGTGCGCTGCGTGCCGTGGGAGATGCAAAACTTTCGATGATGTCGACCTTAGCGGGCGGTGGTGTGAATGCCGTGCTTGATCCGATTTTTATTTTCCTGTTTGCGATGGGGATTGAAGGGGCTGCACTGGCATCAGTATTGGCTCGTATTGCGGTATTTATCATCGCGGGTCGGGGTGTTGTGGTCAAACATCAACTCCTTGGCAGGTTTAATCTTCGCTATTTTAAAGCCGATCTTAAACCGATTTTCGCGATTGCAGGACCAGCCATACTGACCAACATTGCCACACCAATTGGGAATGCGTTTGTGACCCGGGCAATTGCGGATTTTGGTGATGCTTATGTTGCGGGTTGGGCGGTACTCGGCAGGTTAGTGCCTGTCACTTTTGGGATGATTTTTGCCTTATCCGGCGCTATTGGGCCTATTGTTGGGCAAAACTTTGGAGCTGGACGATTCGACCGGGTGCGCGAAAGTTTAACGAAGGCGATTCAATTTTGTACCTTGTATGTGGTGGTGATGTCGTTACTTTTGTTTTTACTTAAAGCGCAGATCGTCAGTTTGTTTGATATGAAGGGCGATAGTGCGGCACTTATTGAATTTTTCTGCAGCTATATTGCGGTGTTTTTTATCTTCTCTGGGATTTTATTTGTCGCAAACGCCTCCTTTAATAATTTGGGTAAGGCCAAATATTCCACCTTATTTAATGTGGGCAAGGCGACTTTAGGTACCGTTCCCTTTGTGTATATGGGCGCGCAGTGGGGCGGGGTTTATGGGGTACTTATTGGCCAAGTCATAGGCTCAATTCTTTTTGGTATTTTAGGGGTTTGGGTTGCCTATCGTTTAGTTGATAAGGTCGCGTTGACATCGACCGGACATGGTGTTGCTGGCTTAGCAGCCGATGTGGACGAATTGATGACGAATGAGGTGGCACAGAATCTACCGAGTGCAACTAGCCCTCTTTCATCCTCCTGCGCGCAGATGGCACAATTGACGGAAGAGCAAGAAATGGAGCCTGTTATACCCTTTATAGAGCAACAGGATAATGCTAAGCGTTAATGTATTTAGTGACTAACAACTGACTATTTAAAAGAAAAATGCCACAGTTTGGCTGTGGCATTACTTATTGGTCTTATTAGCGCATAAGTTTGTTTTCATTAAACAATATTATTGCTCAGTTGTTGCCTCTTGTGGCTCACTTGCTGCTGATTCTATTTCTGCAGCCGCAGCAACTGCTGCGATCTTGGCGCGTTCAGCCTTAGAGATATAGCCTGATTTTGCGGGTGCGCCAATGGTGGCAGGATCGACTTTATTCAGTCTGGCTTTAGCACGTTTCGCAATTTTTTTGATGATCTTTTGTTTCTTGTTCATAAAGTCTCTAATGTCGTTCGCACCCGCTAAGCGCAGGAATATGAGGCCAATGGCTCAATTGAGGTCGAATTCTAACTTAAATCGCGCAAACTGACCATGTTTTGCTGTATTTTGTGCCGTACTATCGGCATTTTGACTGGATAAATAGAGGGATTAATCTTGTTAACTGACATCACTTTTTTTGAACGCTTTGAACACGATATTTTGATGGGCAAGAAAACGATTACGTTACGTAATGAAGCTGAATCCCATGTGATACCAGGGCAAATCCTCCCCGTATCGACCTTTGAAACTCATCGTTGGTTTTGTGACATCCAAGTGTTGGAGGTAATGCCAATAACATTGTCTGGACTCACAACATTGCACGCCCAACAAGAAAATATGACCTTACCCGAACTGCACCAGGTGATTGCCGAGATTTACCCAGGTCTTGAACAGTTATATATGCTCCGTTTTAAGGTGCTAACAAAATAATAAAGGCTGCGATGCAGCCTTTTTAATGAGCGATGTCATGCTATCCCGTCATATCATGCTTTGGCTGTCCACGGTAAGAGTTTTTGGGCGATACGATTCGATTCGCCAAGTCGGACTGCGGCGCGGTAACGCATTCTATAGAGGAGTTGATAACACAATGGCACCAAATATAGGCTAGTTACGGTTGAGAAAGACAAGCCGCCAATAATGGCAATTGCCATCGGATAATATGGCGGGCCGCCGCCACCAATTTGGGTATCGCCCATCGCCAATGGAACAAGGCCCAGTACTGTGGTTCCAACCGTCATTAACACCGGGCGCAAACGGGTAATACACACTTCGCGAATGGTGTCCGACAGCTTATCGAGATCGGGTGTCATTTGGTTGATTTGATCGACCAAGACGATACCGTTATTTACCACGATGCCCATTAAAATCAGGATACCGATCATCGCCATGACCGACATAGGCGTGCCTGTGAGCAGCAACGCCCAAAACACCCCGGTTATCGAGAAGAGGATTGAGGTAATAATGGCCGTCGGTAATAACAAGGACTCAAATAGTGCCGCCATCACGATGTAAATCATGGCGATAGCAAGTAACATATTGATTGCCATGATACTTTGGTCTTCATCTTGGCGTTCAAAACCGCCCCGTAGCGAATAGTTATAGCCATCAGGAAAACGCACATTCTCCATCACTTGTTTGATCTTAGTTTGGGCTTCCTCTGTGGTGAGATTATCCAAGTTCGCTCCGATAGACAGCGAAGTTTGGCGATTATAGTGCTTGATGGTATCGAATCTAGGTTGGATTTCGATACTGGCAAGGTTATCAAGTGTGTAAAGGCGTTGATCAATTCGCACTACCGGCAATTGCTTAAGCTTATCGAGGGATTTTTGCCATTCCTTCTCATAGGCCATTTCGATACGCAGTTCCCCGTTTGGATCGTGCCTAAATGAGCGCAGTGGTGTCCCTCTTAGTGCCATTGAAATGCTGGAAGCTACTTCGTTCAGTTTTAAATCCAGTCTTGCCGCCATTTGCCGATTAATTCGGATAACCACTTCCTGCTGAGCACCGTTGACTTCAGAACGTACATCCACTAAGCCTTTGATCGTCGAGAGTAATGGCAACACTTGTTCACTCAAATAGATAAGCTCTGAGGTGGAGCGTCCAGTGAGGGTGACGCGTACACCCGAGTTATCGTCACCCCAGCCAAACTGAGGTTTAGCGATGGAGTACTTAGGAAAGCCACTGCGAATATTCTTCTTCAGTTCATCAAGGGACATGGGCAGATCTTTTTTCAATAAGATGACCGATGAGGCTTCGTCGGGAGCATAGTAGCTATACACAGAGTCAATATGGAATTTTTCTTTATTTTTATAAAGATACTCCTCCATTTGACCCACCATCGCTTCGGTCACGTTGAGATTATGGCGCCCTTCAACTTGGTAGTTAATGTAAATTCGCTCTTTACTTTGACTGTCCTCTTGATCCTGCTTGACCATTGACAAGGGCAGGGCGGTAGATGCGAGAATCGCGATGGCGATCAGCCCTGAACGCCAAGGTCTGAGAAGCACCCAATTAAGACTGCGATTGTAGAAACTTTGCAATTTACCCGCAGATTTCTCTGGTGCAATCTCAAAGTGGAACTTAGTCAACATCAATGGAATTAATGTTTTAGCCACCAAAAGTGATGCTGCCAGCGAAATACAAATCGCAATTGCTACATGCTCAAGGAAAATAGTCAGCTGAACTTTTACCCCAAAAATATTGGGTAAAAACACAATCGCTGTAGTCATAGTACCCGCCAGTACCGCAAGACTCACCTTATCGACCCCCGTCATAACGGCGTTTTCATTATCTTGGGCGCTGGTTTTGAGTGAGTTACCTTGTTTTTCTTGCAGTACACTTTCGGTGACCACAACGGCGTTATCGATAAGCATACCTACAGCCAATAACAAGCCCATCATCGATAGAATATTCAAGCTGTAACCGAGCAGATACATGGCGGCTAACGTCATACCGATAGAAATTGGTACTGATGACACCACAATTAGGGTCATCTTGAGGTTTCTTAGGAACAGATAAAGCACGACAAATGATAACAACGCACCGATCAATCCCGACAGCAGTAGATCTGATAAAGAGGATTTCACGCCTGAGGCTTGATCTTCCATAATAAACAAGCGAATACCTTGAAATTGTTGGTCTTGTTTGGCCTGTTCAATCACCTTAAGCACGCGATCAGACACGTCCACCAAGTTTGCACCAGACTCCTTAAACACATCCAGACCCACAGCATAGTGTTGATCTAGATGACGTCCTTCACTGCGCTCAGGTAGAGAAAACTGCACATCGGCCACATCACCTAAGGTTAAGCCTGGAACTAATACTAACGCCTTAATATCCTCAAGGTTTCTAAATTCCCCCTTAGGGGAGACTTGATAAACGAGGTTACTTTCTCTCAAGGTGCCAGCACTTAACACGAAGTTTTCGCGCCCGAGACGAGCTTGTAATTCAGTCGCTGAAAAACCGCTTGCGGCGAGTCTATTTGCATTGATCCGCACTTCAATCTGCTTTTGTTCAACCCCATAGAGACTCACCTTAGAGACGCCCTCTACCCGCTCTAATGGTCGTTTTAGCTGCTTATCGAGTAAATCGAATGCACCAGAGAGCTCGCGGTCGCTCGAAATGCGTATGGTCAAAACGGGCATATCGGCCGTAGAAAATTGGCGGATAAATACCCGCTCAACATCCTTGGGCAATAAATGCCGCACGGCATCGATTTTTTCGCGTGCTTCTAAGCTTTTTGTGGCAACGTTTTCGCCCCATTTCATATTGATTTCAATTTCAGCGCCCTCTTGGGAGGACTCTGATTCAAGTTCATCGATACCGCCCATGGTGGCGAGCGACTCTTCGAGCACCTTAGTGATATCGCGTTCCACTTCTGCAGGAGTCGAGCCTTTGTAAGGCACTTGCACCACAATCTGCGGAATATCGATACCAGGGAACATTTCGAGCGGTAACAGGCGGCTAGAAGCCAGACCAAACAGCAAGATTGCAAAGAAAAACATGCTGGTGGTGACAGGGCGCTTTATCGCTAGATGGGTGAGGTTCATAGGCGAGCCTCCGCAGTTTCTGCCGTGTTGTCTTGCTCAGTGGCAGTATGCGTAAACTCTTTACGGTCAAACAGGGCATAGAGCACTGGGATCACAATCAAGGTTAATAACGTCGATAAGCTCAAGCCAAATATCACGGTAATCGCCATTGGTGCGCGAACTTCTGAGCCATCGCCTAGCCCTAATGCCATAGGGAGCAGACCTAGTACAGTGGTGAGCGTTGTCATCATAATCGGGCGAAGACGGGATTTAGCTGCGACTTTAATGGCTTCAAGCTTCTGCACGCCCTCAGCACGTAGTTGATTTATTCTATCCACTAATACAATGGCATTATTGACGACGATCCCCGCCAGCATGATAAGGCCAATAAAGACCACCACGCTTAGATGGGTTTGGGTGATATAAAGACCAAGCACACTTCCAGCCAGTGCCATTGGTACAGCGAATAAAATGAGCAATGGATGCAGCAGTGACTCAAATTGGCTTGCCATCACGAGGTATACCAAGAACACCGCTAGGATCAATGCAATTTTTAGTGATTGGAATGAATGCTCCATTTCCTCATTCTGGCCACCGAAACGGGCTTGCACCGATGCCGGCAATACCTGCGTAGACAGGATTTGCTGCGCCTGGGCTACGGCATCACTTAAGTCGCCGTAGGCAAGGTTTGCCGATACCAAGGCCACCCTTTGTTGACTGATACGGTTAATCGCCGATGGGCCTAATTGCAGTGATACTTCTGCTACTGCGCTAAGGGCTATGGGTTGGGAGCTGTCTGGGTTGATAATTAAGGTATCGATGTCGCTAATTTGATCCCGCTCATCCAGTTGACTCCGAACGAGAATATCAATCTTGCGGTCACGAACCGTATATTGACTGGCGACAGTGCCACCAACACGTTGGGCAATGCGATTAGCAACCGTAGGGGCATCCATTCCTAATGCGGCTAAACGAGCATGATCGAAACGGATGCTCAATTCTGGCTGACCATCACGCAGGCTAGTATTTACATCGGCAAAGCGATCAGATGCTGACAACGCCTTAACAAGGTTATCGGCACTGCGTTTTAGTAAGGTTAAATCGTAGCCTGTTAGCTCAATCTCCAATGGCGTCTTAAAGCTAAAGAGTTCAGGTTGCTCGATTTTTGCCTCAAGCTCGGGGATGCGGCGCGCCGTGTCTCGTAGCACTTGCGTCACCTGATGATAGGCGTTGTGATCTCCAAGTACGACCTGTAATCTGCCCCAGTTTTCGCCGCCACGAGCGGTATCTGAGGTCATTAACCCTCCGCTACCCGCTTGGCTGTAGGCATGTTTCACTTCTGGTCTGTCTTTAATCGACATCGCCAGTTGTTGCAAGACCCTATCGGTTTCACCCACAGCAGTGCCGGGTGGTAGCAGTATTTCAACATAGAATTCCCCTTGGTTCATCGGTGGAATTAATTCCATTCCTAAACGGGGAAGCAAGCTAATACAGGCACCAGTGATCCCAATCGTCAGTAGTAACGTCATGATTTGCTTACGCAGCGCCAAAGCCAGTAGCTTATGGTAAATAGACTCTATACTGTGGTACACAACATTAAAGCCATTGCTCAGCGGGCGCATCACTAAGCCAAACAACCAAGAAAAGAAGCGGCCAATAATCAACACTAAGGTGAGTAAGGCACTCGGCAAGTAACTAAATAGCAACACAATCGGGAAGGAGAACACCGTCGCACTATAGTGTTTTAATTTGCCAAGTTTAGTGGTCGGTTTTTCCTTCGGCGTTTTATTCATGAGCTCCGGCAAAGCTTTAAATCCTTCCCGTGAGGCCAGCATAGGAATCGAGGTTAAGGCAACCAGCAAGGAGGCCAAGAGCGCAAAGGTTACCGTTAAGGCTTGATCTGAAAAGAGGGCGCCAGCAATACCGTCGACAAAAACTAAGGGAACAAACACCGCGAGCGTCGTCATTGTCGAGGCGAAAATCGCGCCAGCAACCTCCTTTGTGCCCGTTACCGCAGCATCCAATTTACTCATGCCTTCACTGCGACAGCGGTCGATGTTTTCGAGTACCACAATCGCGTTGTCAACCAACAGACCAATCGCCAGCGCAATACCACCTAATGACATGATGTTTAAGCTGATATCGGCAAAGTACATCATGTTAAAGGTAGCGATCACCGAGAAGGGGATTGAGATAGAGATAATCAGCGTCGGGATAATATTTCGCAGGAACAGATAAATCACCAGCATGGACAAAATACTGCCTATTAACGCTGAAGAGGTCACTTCACTGACGGCACTTTCGATAAATTCTGATTGATCGTAAATCACTTCCAGTTTGTTCTGCTGAGGATCTTTGTTGATCTTCAATAGTTCATCGCGCAATTTTTTGGCAACGGCGACCGTGTTGGCATCACCTTCCTTATAAATAGCCAGTTCTATCGATTCTTGGCTACCGATACGGGTGATATCGCTGCGCTCTTTAAAGGCATCGGTAATCGTAGCGACTTCAAATAGACGTACTAAGGTTTGTGCGTCGCGATAGACGATCACTTGCCCTAGTTCTTCCAATGAATTGAATTGGTTAAGGGTTCGTACCAGATATTCGCGGTCGCCTTGGATCACTTTGCCCGCAGATAAGTTGATGTTTTCCTCGTTGATGCGACGCTTAATGTCATCGGCATTCAAATTGAGTTGGGATAATTTTTCCTGATTGAGCTGAATATGCACTTCCTGTTCTAAACCGCCGGATAAACGCACAGCGGCAACCCCAGAAAGAGCCTCTAGGCGGCGCTTAAGCTCTTCTTCTGCGTAGGTACGCATCTGTTTGAGCTCTGTCTCAGTGGCATTTGGTACAGACAGCGCTAGGCGCATGATAGGATCAAGGTTGGGGTTAAAGCGCAGTAGTAATGGCTTTTTAACATCGAGCGGCAGAGCGATAGTGTCGAGTTTTTCACGCACATCGAGACTTGCCATATCCATAGTGGTGCCCCATTCAAACTCGAGTACCACATCGGACATGCCTGAGCGAGAAATCGAGCTGATTTTACGTAAGCCTTTAACCACGCCGACGGCTTCTTCAATCGGTTTAGAGACAAGTTGCTCAATTTCAACGGGGGCCGCGCCGTCGTACATGGTGCGGATCGTCAGGGTAGGATAGCTTAAATCGGGCAGGAGTTTTACCGCTAAGCGCGAAAACCCGACCATACCGAATAACATAATGGCCAGCATGAACATCCATACCGTGACTGGCCGTTTAACTGAGGTGCTAATGATTGACATGAAAGACTCCTATCAGTTCTTCGCTGAGGCCAAATCGAGTGGGGTAATGACTTCAACTAAGGACTGGTCTTTCAAATTTTGCTGACCACGGGTAACGACGAGTTCGCCAGGCTTGATACCAGAAACAATTTCAATTAAATCACCTTCGCGGTATCCGATTTGAACTTCGCGATGGTTAGCATTGGTGCCGTCAATGACGTACAAGGCTTGCTTATTATCTTGATTGATTAAGGCGCTGTAGGGCACGGTAATCACATTTTCATGGGTGTCATATTTTAATTCGACCCGAGTGAACATCCCCGCTTTTAGGCGGGCGTCTTGATTTGGTACGGCCAAGGTGACTTTAAATGTGCCGCTTTGTGGATCCACCACAGGGCTGATACGTAGCACAGTTGCATGGATAGCATTTTTACTCTGTTGATTGCTAAATACTTGAGCCTCTTGGCCTAAGCGCAAACTGGTTAATTGCTGCTCTGGTAGATGCACAATGCCGTGCAATTCATCTTGGTTAACGATATAAAACAATTCGCCATACTCTTTAGCCATATTGCCCGCTTTTACATATCGCTTGGCAATAATGCCATCAATCGGCGAAACCACATGGCTTTCCTTCACTTGTAGTTCGGCAAGATCCCGTCTAGCAATAGCTGCTTGCAAGTTGTATTCAAGCTTGGCCATAGAGTCAGCGCTAACAAATTCTTTATTATTCATTTTCTTTAAGCGGTTTAACTCTTGCTCAATGATTTTAACTTCCGCTTCGGAACGATCTAAATCATATTGCTGACGTTTGGCATCAATAACCGCTAGTATTTGTCCTTTCTTAACGCGGTCGCCTTCTTCCACATTAATGGCTTCGATTAGGCCAGCGATTCGACTGACAACATTCGCCTCCTGTGGGGCTTCAAGGGTGGCCGTAGTACTGTAAAAAGAAGAGACATTACCCTGAATCACGGTCGTCGTTTCAACGGGAATAGCATATTTTTCTTCTTTTTTAGCTACTTCCTCTTCACCACAAGCCGCCAACATTGACACTAATAAAACGGGTAGGGCGAACTTAATCATTTTAGACTTTTCCATAAGAACTGTTACCTATTGTTTGAATATAATGATGCTAAACAGCATAAAACGTGCCACTTGTTAAGCTGCTGTTTTTACTTGTTAATTATTATTTTTGACGATTTTGCGCTAAGATGAATACGCCATATGTAGCTAAAAAGTTTAAAAAGTGATGAAAAATGCTAAATAAGTTTTCATCGTGGGGCAAGAAGCATGTCATCGGGTGAGGGGCTACTGTCTTAGTAGAACATGCTTAGAGTTAGAGTGAGATAAATGGCAATAAAAAAGCGCCCTTGAGGGCGCTTTGAATCAATAAACCGCAGTGCTTAGCGTTTATCTAGGTCGACGAAGTCACGCGCAGTCTCGCCAGTATAAAGCTGACGTGGACGGCTGATCTTGTGACCAGGTTGATCCAACATTTCTTTCCAGTGAGCAATCCAACCCACAGTACGCGCTAATGCGAACAGTACAGTGAACATGCTGGTAGGAATACCAATGGCTTTCATGATGATGCCTGAGTAGAAGTCGACGTTTGGATAGAGTTTCTTCGAAATGAAGTACTCATCTTCCAGCGCAATACGCTCAAGTTCCATGGCGACATCTAATAATGGATCTTGTACTTTTAGCTCTTTTAACACTTCGTGACAGGTTTCACGCATCACTTTGGCACGTGGGTCAAAGTTTTTGTAAACACGGTGACCAAAGCCCATCAGACGGAATGGGTCGTTCTTGTCTTTCGCACGGGCAATGAATTCAGGAATACGGTCTACTGAACCGATTTCCTCTAACATTTGTAGACAAGCTTCGTTCGCGCCGCCGTGTGCAGGGCCCCATAGAGAAGCAATACCCGCAGCGATACACGCGAATGGATTCGCGCCTGAAGAACCGGCTAAACGTACGGTTGACGTTGACGCGTTTTGTTCGTGATCCGCATGAAGAATGAAGATACGGTCCATAGCACGTTCAACAATTGGGTTTACCTTGTACTCTTCACAAGGAACGGCAAACATCATGCTTAAGAAGTTGCCTGCATAGCTTAAGTCATTACGTGGATAAACGAATGGCTGGCCTGAAGAGTACTTGTAGCACATAGCAGCAATCGTTGGCATTTTGGAGACTAGGCGATAAGCGGCGATTTCGCGGTGGCGAGGATCGTTGACATCGAGTGAGTCTTGATAAAATGCAGACAATGCACCAGTAACACCACACAACATCGCCATAGGATGAGCATCACGACGGAAGCCTCTAAAGAAGAAGGCGATTTGCTCATGCACCATAGTGTGGGTTTTGACTGTGTGTACAAATTCAGCATATTGCTCTTTTGTCGGCAGTTCACCGTAAAGCAGCAGATAACACAGGTCTAGGTAATCGGAGTCAACGGCAAGTTGCTCGATTGGATAGCCGCGGTGTAACAATATACCTTGATCACCATCAATATAGGTAATTGCAGATTCGCAGGAGGCTGTCGCAAGAAAACCCGGATCAAAGGTGAAGTAACCTTTGCTGCCAAGTTTACTGATGTCGATTACGTCAAAACCAGCGGATCCTTGCTTTACTGGCAACTCTATCGAGTCATTCCCTGGTAATTCTAATTTGGCTTTTAAATCAGCCATACCCCGTTCTCCTTACTTCGTTCTTATCTGTGAGTGCGGCATGTCAAACCGCCATTACTTTACAGCCATTGTAGATCACATTTCAATTTAAATAAGCGTTTAAATTTGTTAGACCATGGTATAAAACGCTTTACTTTCCTTGCTACAGCTGGCACTTACGCGAAAATTTTCCTAAAAAAACAAAATTTGCATTCTGTGATGTTTGTATTTGACATTTCCCGCGAGTATACTTGCCTCCGCCTAATAATGGCTGCAAACGATGATGTTAAAGCACCCTTTGTTTACATGTTAAATGAGTGAGTGTTCAAATAGTTATCTGTTTGTTTAAACTTTGCTTTTGTGTTTACTTTTGCTGTGATTAATCACTCAGTTTAAAGTTTGTACAAAAGCGGTTCACATAACAAAAAAAATGCTCAATGGAGCTGAGTGAGCAGAACGTGAAAAAGCAAAGACCTGTCCATTTAGATCTGCAGACCATTCGCTTTCCTGCAACAGCGATTGTGTCAATTCTTCACCGTGTATCCGGTGTCATCATGCTGTTCGCTGTTGGCATTCTTATTTGGTTGCTAAATTCATCTTTAGCCTCCGCTGAAAGTTTCGCAGGCGTTCAATCTCTGTTTGATAACTTTGTTGTGAAGTTCATCATTTGGGGCATTTTGACTGCTTTGACCTTCCATTTATTCGGTGGCCTGCGCCACTTAGTGATGGATACTGGTCGTTGGGAAGAGTTGGCTTCGGGCACCGCCTCAGCGAAAGCTGTATTTGTGTTAACGGTAGCCTTTTCAATTTTAGCGGGGTTATGGGTATGGTAACCAATGCAGCAAGTTTTGGACGCAGTGGTGTTCATGACTTTATTCTACTACGCGCTAGTGCAGTAATCCTCGCCTGTTACACCATTTTCATGGTTGGCTTTATTGCATGTAGTTCCCCTCTCACCTATGACGTGTGGCATGGCCTCTTCAGTGCTCTGCCAATGAAAGTGTTTACACTGCTCGCGTTAGTTGCATTGCTTGTTCACGCTTGGATTGGTGTATGGCAAGTATTGACGGATTACGTCAAGTGCACATCGTTACGCGGTGTTTTACAGTTCACCTTTGTCGTTACCGTTTTCTGCTATTTAGCGGCCGGCATTGTTATTGTGTGGGGTGTCTAAGTGAGTATTCCAGTACGCGAATTTGATGCTGTAGTGATCGGCGCCGGTGGTGCAGGTATGCGTGCAGCACTACAGATTTCTAAAGAAGGTAAGAGCTGTGCGCTTTTATCTAAAGTATTCCCAACCCGTTCTCATACTGTGTCTGCGCAGGGTGGTATCACCGTTGCGCTGGGTAACGCCCATGAAGACCATTGGGAACAACACATGTACGATACCGTAAAAGGTTCCGACTTTATCGGTGACCAAGACGCTATCGAATTTATGTGTCAAACCGGCCCAGAAGCCATTATTGAACTTGAGCACATGGGGTTACCATTCTCTCGTTTCGAAAATGGTAAGATTTACCAACGTCCTTTTGGTGGTCAATCTAAAAACTTCGGTGGTGAACAAGCGGCTCGTACCGCAGCAGCGGCAGACCGTACCGGTCACGCACTGCTTCACTGCTTATACCAGCAGAACGTAAAACACAAAACCCAAGTGTTCTCTGAATGGTATGCCCTCGATTTAGTGAAGAACCAAGACGGTGCCATCGTAGGTTGTACTGCGATTGAAATCGAAACCGGCGAAATCGTTTACTTCAAAGCCAAAGCCACTGTATTAGCTACAGGCGGTGCTGGTCGTATCTACGCTTCTACCACTAACGCTCACATTAACACTGGTGACGGTGTCGGTATGGCAATGCGTGCTGGCGTTCAGATGCAAGATATGGAAATGTGGCAATTCCACCCAACCGGTATCGCTGGTGCGGGTGTACTTGTGACAGAAGGTTGTCGTGGTGAAGGTGGTTACCTGCTAAACAAAGACGGTGAGCGTTTTATGGAGCGTTATGCACCAAACGCGAAGGATTTGGCATCTCGTGACGTAGTTGCACGTTCTATGATGACCGAAATCCGTGAAGGCCGTGGTTTAGATGGTCCATTAGGCCCACACTGCTTACTGAAACTCGATCACTTAGGTAAAGAGACTTTAGAAGCCCGTCTACCAGGCGTGTGTGAATTATCTCGTACCTTCGCTCATATCGATCCGGCTGATGGTCCGATCCCTGTTCTGCCAACTTGTCATTATATGATGGGTGGTCTGCCAACTAAGGTGAGCGGTCAGGTTATTCGTAAGAATGCTGACGGCACTGAGCAAGACGTAGTGGGTCTGTTTGCTGTGGGTGAGATTGCCTGTGTGTCTGTACATGGCGCGAACCGCTTAGGCGGTAACTCATTGCTAGATTTAGTGGTCTTTGGCCGTGCAGCTGGTCAACACTTAGGCAAAGCGCTCGATGAGACTGCCGATCCTAAGGATGCGACTGATGCTGATATTCAAGCTTCTCTGGCACGTTTACAACGCTGGGAAAACAATAAAGATGGCGAAGATCCTGTGCAAATCCGTAAGGATTTACAACTTTGCATGCAATTAAACTTCTCTGTATTCCGTCGTGGCGATGCCATGGCCGAAGGTTTAGAGCAGTTAAAAGCCATCCGTAAGCGTTTAGAAAATGCTAAATTGTCTGATAACTCTCGTGAGTTTAACACCCAACGTATCGAGTGTTTAGAATTAGACAACTTGATGGCGACGGCGATTGCTACTGCTTATGCTGCTAACTTCCGTACAGAGAGCCGTGGTGCTCACTCACGTGAAGACTATTTAGAGCGTGACGATGAAAACTGGCTATGCCACAGTTTGTTTGACCCTGTGACTGAAACCATGGACCGTCGTGCTGTGAATATGGCGCCTAAGTTGCGTGAAGCTTTCCCGCCGAAGAAACGTACCTACTAGTAGGAGTTGCAAAGATGAAATTGGAATTTGCAGTTTATCGCTACAATCCTGATGTAGATACAAAACCTTACATGCAGGATTACAGCCTTGAAGTGGCTGCTGGCACTGACATGATGGTGCTCGATGCACTGATCAAGTTAAAAGAACAAGACCCAACCTTAGTGTTCCGTCGCTCTTGCCGCGAAGGTGTTTGTGGCAGCGATGGCCTGAACATGAACGGTAAAAACGGTCTGGCTTGTATTACCCCAATCTCTACTTTTAAAGGTAAGAAGTTGGAAATCCGTCCACTGCCAGGTATGCCAGTTGTACGTGATTTAGTGGTTGATTTAACTCAGTTCTACAAGCAATACGAGAAGATTAAACCCTTCCTTATCAACGATGATAAGCAGCCTGCTCGTGAACATTTGCAGTCACCTGAACAACGTGCCCATTTAGATGGTCTTTATGAATGTATCATGTGTGCCTGTTGTTCAACGGCTTGTCCATCATTCTGGTGGAATCCTGATAAGTTTATCGGTCCTAGCGGTCTGCTGCATGCTTACCGTTTCTTGATCGACAGTCGCGATACAGCAACAGAAGAACGTCTTTCTGAGCTGGACGACGCCTACAGCGTATTCCGTTGCCACGGCATCATGAACTGCGTTGACGTTTGTCCAAAAGGACTTAATCCGACCAAAGCAATCGGTCATATTAAGTCAATGCTGCTTAAGCGAGCGGTGTAATGCGAGAACCTGAGCTGAAATCAATAATAATATAGCTCTCAAAGAGTCACTTTCTGGGCATAGAAGGTGGCTCTTTTGTGTATGTAATGGAAGACAACGCGCCGTGAAATCTGGATATTCTAGGGGCGGCAGAAATTATGTATCAAAGGTCCTGACCTGAGATCACATAAAAAAACTATGGCTAAGCACGTGTATAAAGTTTGAAAGGAATAGAAATGCACCAAGGCATCATGAAAGCCTGGCTCGAATCATCTCACTTAAGTGGTGCAAATTCGACCTACGTAGAAGAGATGTATGAAGCCTATCAAGAAGACCCTCAGTCAGTTTCTGACGATTGGCGTGCGGTTTTTGATAATCTCCCTCCGGTGAACGGTGCCTCTAAAGACGCGCCAGAAGCGGCCCACTCAAAAGTACGTGATTATTTTCGCAGTTTAGCGATGGAAGGACGTCATAAGAGCGCAGCTCGTGTGACCGATCCTGAGTTGGATGCTAAGCAAGTTAAAGTGCTACAGCTAATCAACGCCCACCGTTTCCGTGGTCACCAAGGTGCTAACCTTGACCCGTTAGGTTTGTGGAAACGTGAACCTGTTGCCGATTTAGATCCCGCATTCCACGGTCTAACTAAAGAAGACATGGAGCGTGAGTTCAACACTGGCTCATTCGCCCATGGCGGCGAAACCATGAAGTTGGCTGATTTAGTCAAAGCGCTAAAAGCCACTTACTGTGGTTCTATCGGCGCCGAATACATGCATATTACCGACACCGATGAAAAGCGTTGGATCCAACAACGTCTCGAACCATCCTTAGGTAAAGCTAACTACGATAAAAACGTTAAGACCCGCATTCTTGAAGGCCTAAATGCTGCTGAAGGCATTGAAAAATACTTAGGTGCTAAATTCCCTGGTGCGAAACGTTTCTCGTTAGAAGGCGGTGATGCACTAGTACCTATGATGCGCGAAATTATTTATCGTGCAGGTGAAGCGGGCACTAAAGAAATCGTCGTCGGTATGGCTCACCGTGGTCGTTTGAACGTCCTTGTGAACGTATTAGGTAAGCGTCCTGCTGAACTGTTTGATGAGTTTGCGGGTAAGCATGCTGATACTCATGGTTCTGGTGACGTGAAATACCACCAAGGTTTTTCATCTGACTTTGAAACACCGGGTGGCAATGTGCATTTAGCGCTTGCCTTTAACCCGTCTCACCTTGAAATCGTTAACCCTGTGGTTATGGGGTCTGTACGTGCTCGTCAAGACCGCCGCGGTTGTAAAGATGGTTTACAGGTGATGCCAATCACTATCCACGGTGACTCTGCCATTACTGGTCAAGGTATCGTACAAGAGACATTCAACATGTCTCAGACCCGTGGCTTTAAAGTGGGTGGTAGTATCCGCATCGTTGTTAACAATCAAGTGGGCTTTACCACTTCAAATCACCACGATGTGCGTTCAACTGAATACTGTACTGACATCGCTAAGATGGTACAGGCGCCGATTTTCCACGTAAATTCAGACGATCCAGAAGCGGTTGCCTTTGTTGCGCAGTTGGCCGTTGATTACCGTAACGAATTTAAACGTGATGTGGTGATTGATTTAGTGTGTTACCGCCGTCATGGCCACAACGAAGCTGATGAGCCAAGTGCAACTCAGCCACTGATGTATGCCAAGATCAAGAAACACCCAACGCCACGTAAGATTTACGCTGACAAACTGATCGCAGAAAACACCATTGCTGCCGATGATGTGACTAGCATGATCAACACTTATCGTGATGCCTTAGATCAAGGTGATTGCGTAGTGAAAGAATGGCGTCCAATGACACTGCACACCGTGGATTGGACTCCTTACATTGGTCGCGAATGGGATGAAGCCTATGACGCTTCACTGCCTATCGAACGTTTGCAGAAACTAGCCGATAAATTGAGCTACGTGCCTGAAAGCCATTCACTGCAATCCCGTGTTGCTAAGATTTATAGTGACCGCGTCGCGATGGCAAAAGGTGAGAAGTTACTCGACTGGGGTTTTGCTGAAACCTTAGCTTACGCAACGATTCTTGAAGATAAACAACGTGTTCGTATTACTGGTCAAGACTCTGGTCGTGGAACCTTCTTCCACCGTCATGCGGTTCTGCACAACCAAAACGATGCGACTACGTATTTACCATTGCGTAATATTGCCGAAAACCAAGGCCCAATCGACATCACTGACTCAGTATTGTCTGAAGCGTCAGTACTCGCCTTCGAATACGGTTATGCAACCGCAGAACCCGGCGGTCTGGCGATTTGGGAAGCCCAATTCGGTGACTTTGCCAACTGTGCGCAAGTGGTTATCGACCAGTTCTTGTCCTCTGGTGAGCAGAAGTGGGGCCGTTTATGCGGTCTGACCATGCTGTTACCACATGGCTATGAAGGCCAAGGTCCAGAACACTCAAGCGCCCGTTTAGAGCGTTTCTTGCAGCTATGTGCTAACCACAACATGCAAGTGTGTGTGCCATCAACGCCAGCTCAGGTTTACCATATGCTGCGTCGCCAAGTGGTGCGCCCAATGCGTCGTCCACTGGTCGTGATGTCACCTAAATCATTGCTACGTCACCCATTAGCGGTTTCTAGCATGGAAGAATTGGCTAATGGCAGCTTCCAAAACGTGATCGGAGAAATCGATACGTTAGAGGCGAGCAAGGTCGATCGCGTGGTGTTCTGTAGCGGTAAGGTATACTTCGAGCTGCTGGAAAAACGCCGTAAAGAAAATATCAATAACGTCGCAATAATCCGTGTCGAACAGTTATATCCGTTCCCGCATGAAGAAATGGTTGCAGCCTTAGCTGATTACCAACATGTGAAGGATTTTGTATGGTGTCAGGAAGAGCCGCAAAACCAAGGTGCTTGGTACTCTAGCCAACATCACTTCTGGGCTGCTATCCCTGCGGGTGCAAAACTGACCTATGCTGGCCGTGAAGCGTCTGCTGCACCAGCTTGTGGTTACCCAGAGCTGCATGCTCACCAACAAGAATCTTTAGTGAACAGTGCGTTAAAGCTCTAATTGATAAGACTGTAGTCATAGACATTTTATAAAAAGGATCGTTTTTCATGAGTATCGAAATCAAGGTACCCGTACTGCCAGAATCTGTTGCCGACGCAACTATCGCCACTTGGCACGTAAAAGTGGGTGAACAAGTTTCTCGTGATCAAAATCTGGTTGATATTGAAACTGACAAAGTGGTGCTAGAAGTGGTTGCACCAGAAGATGGTCATATTGGTGAATTTCTATTCCACGAAGGCGACACCGTTCTGGGCGAGCAAGTGATTGCTAAGTTCATTGCTGGTGCGGTTTCTGGACAAGAAGTGACTAAAGCGCAAGCTGAAGCTGCTGCACCTGCTGCTGCGACAGAAGAGTCTAACGATGCGTTAAGCCCATCAGTACGCCGTTTACTGGCTGAACACAATGTTGATGCTAGCAAAGTGAAGGGCACTGGTGTGGGTGGACGTATCACTAAAGAAGACGTTGAAGCCTTTATCAAGTCTGCACCTAAAGCGGCTGTAGCACCTGCGGCTCCTGCGGTACAACCTTTAGCGGCGGGTCGCAGCGAGAAACGTGTACCAATGACACGTTTACGTAAGACTATCGCTAACCGTTTATTAGAAGCGAAAAACTCTACCGCGATGCTCACGACCTTCAACGAAGTGAACATGAAGCCCATCATGGATATCCGTAAGCAATACCAAGATATCTTTGAAAAGCGCCACGGAATCCGTTTAGGTTTCATGTCTTTCTACGTGAAAGCGGTGACTGAAGCCCTGAAACGCTTCCCTGAAGTGAACGCGTCAATCGACGGTGACGACATCGTTTACCACAACTACTTCGATGTGAGCATCGCAGTATCTACACCACGTGGTCTGGTTACGCCAGTGCTGCGTGATACCGATACCATGAGCCTGGCTGATATCGAAAAAGCAGTACGCGATCTGGCGATCAAAGGCCGTGATGGCAAGCTGACTGTGGCTGATATGACAGGCGGTAACTTCACTGTGACTAACGGTGGTGTATTCGGCTCGTTAATGTCTACCCCAATTTTAAACCTGCCACAAAGCGCGATTTTAGGCATGCACGCCATTAAAGACCGCCCAATGGCAGTGAATGGTCAGGTTGAAATCCTGCCCATGATGTACCTAGCTCTCTCATATGACCATCGTATTGTCGATGGCCGTGAGTCAGTTGGCTTCTTAGTCGCCATTAAAGACTTCTTGGAAGACCCAACTCGTCTGCTGCTTGATCTGTAATCCAACTCTATAAACGATTCAGTTTAAAGAGTTTATTAAAGACAAAAGTAAGACATACCCTCGTGACTGGTCCAAACGGGCCAGTTGGATTTGATTAGAAGTATACGGATAGATCATCATGAATTTGCATGAGTATCAGGCAAAATCCTTATTTGCCGAATATGGTTTACCAGTGTCAGAAGGTTTTGCTTGTGATACAGCCCAAGAAGCTGTAGAAGCAGCTGGCCGTATTGGCGGAAATTTATGGGTTGTTAAGTGTCAAGTACACGCAGGCGGCCGCGGTAAAGCGGGTGGCGTTAAAGTCACTGGCGATAAAGAAGAAATCAGAGCCTTTGCCGAACACTGGTTAGGCAAAAATCTGGTGACTTATCAAACAGATGAGAAAGGTCAGCCAGTTGCTAAAATTTTAGTAGAAAGCTGCACCGACATCGCTAACGAACTGTACTTAGGTGCAGTAGTTGACCGTAGCACCCGTCGTGTGGTGTTTATGGCATCAACTGAAGGCGGTGTTGAGATTGAGAAAGTGGCCGAAGAAACGCCAGAACTCATTCACAAAGCGATCATCGATCCCCTGACGGGTCCTCAGCCATACCAAGCGCGTGATCTTGGCTTCAAACTGGGCTTAAGCCCAACTCAAATGAAGCAATTCACCAAGATTTTCATGGGTCTGGCAACGATGTTCGTTGATCACGATTTCGCACTGCTGGAAATTAACCCACTGGTTATCACCACTGAAGGTAACCTGCACTGCTTAGACGGCAAAATTGGTATTGATGGCAACGCACTGTTCCGTCAACCAAAAATCAAAGCAATGCACGATCCATCACAGGATGACGCCCGTGAAGCTCACGCTGCAATGTTCGAACTGAACTATGTTGCGCTGGACGGAAACGTAGGTTGTATGGTGAACGGTGCTGGTCTGGCGATGGGTACGATGGACATCGTTAACCTGCACGGCGGCAAGCCAGCTAACTTCCTCGACGTAGGTGGTGGCGCGACGAAAGAACGTGTTGCTGAAGCATTCAAGATCATTCTGTCTGACAGCAATGTTAAAGCCGTTCTGGTTAACATCTTCGGTGGTATCGTACGTTGTGACATGATCGCAGAAGGTATCATTGGCGCGGTTAAAGAAGTTGGCGTTAAAGTTCCAGTTGTCGTGCGTTTAGAAGGTACTAACGCTGAATTAGGCCGTGAAGTATTAGCTAAATCAGGTCTTGATATCATTGCAGCTAACAGTCTGACTGATGCGGCTGAGCAAGTAGTTAAAGCTGCGGAGGGCAAATAATGTCTGTATTAATTAACAAAGATACCAAGGTAATTTGCCAAGGCTTTACCGGTGGTCAAGGTACTTTCCACTCTCAACAAGCTATCGATTACGGTACGCAAATGGTCGGTGGTGTATCTCCAGGTAAAGGCGGCAGCGAGCACTTAGGTCTGCCAGTGTTCAACACTGTGAAAGACGCTGTGGCTGCGACTGGTGCAACGGCTTCTGTTATCTACGTTCCAGCGCCTTTCTGTAAAGACGCTATCCTCGAAGCTATCGACGGTGGTATTGAGCTTATCGTTTGTATCACTGAAGGTATCCCAACACTGGATATGCTGGAAGTGAAAGTGAAGCTAGAAGAAACTGGCGTTCGCATGATCGGTCCAAACTGCCCAGGTGTTATCACCCCAGGTGAATGTAAGATTGGTATTATGCCAGGTCACATCCACTTAAAAGGTAAAGTGGGTATCGTTTCTCGTTCTGGTACGCTGACCTATGAAGCGGTTAAGCAAACCACTGACGAAGGTTTCGGCCAATCTACTTGCGTAGGTATTGGTGGTGACCCAATCCCAGGCACTAACTTCATCGACGTATTGGAAATGTTCCAAAACGATCCACAGACTGAAGCCATCGTGATGATCGGTGAAATTGGTGGTACTGCTGAAGAAGAAGCGGCGGCATACATCAAAGCTAACGTGACTAAACCAGTTGTTTCTTACATCGCGGGTGTTACTGCTCCTGCGGGTAAGCGTATGGGTCACGCGGGTGCGATTATCGCTGGCGGTAAAGGTACTGCTGCTGACAAATTTGCTGCATTAGAAGCAGCGGGCGTGACCACTGTCCGCTCGTTAGCGGATATCGGCAAAGCGCTGCGTGCTAAAACCGGTTGGTAATCTAACCGTTAACACACGAAAAGGCGCCTAAGGCGCCTTTTTTATTGTGCATCTGTTAGCCAGTACTCTGGTGGAAGTGTGAGAATGGACAAAGCTAACACCATGCAGGCTAGCATTTTAGTTGGCAAAGGGTTAGATTGGGGTTCTCTACTGGGCGTCATAATCTGATTGACGTGCAAATGTATCCGTAGAGCCACAACCCTAAGCCTTACGCTTATGGCACCATGGCTGTTCAGCTATAAATCTTGTACTTAATTATCACACGATTGCGGCATTAAGCTGCGAGCGTATTTTTTATTGGCTTATCCCATTGGGGGAGGATAAGCCCAGAGCAGATGGCTAACCCTAAGGGGCATCTATTTACATGAGGGAAAGACTGTGAAAACGCCAAAGATTATTATTTCAGAAATCGATTTAGAAAGACTCGAGCGTCTGCTGGAGTCATTACCTGCGAATGCATTTCCGGGACGTGCAGCATTGGAGGCGGAACTCGACCGAGCAGACATTGTGCCCGCAGCGCAGATGCCCGCTAATGTGGTGACGATGAATTCTGAAGTGAAATTTAGTGTGTCATCCAGTAACGACACTTTTTGTTTGCGTTTAGTTTATCCTAAGGATGCGACGGGTGAGGGCACGATTTCCATCCTCGCTCCCGTAGGCAGCGCCTTATTGGGCTTATCACAAGGTGATGAAATCGAGTGGCCAGGCCCAGGGGGCTCAATGGTAAAAGTCCGTATTGAAGAAATTGTTTATCAGCCAGAGCGTAGCGGTGATTTTCATCGTTAGTTGCTAAGCTGGACATGAGTGAGTATATAGAGGGCAATATGAAGGAAGCCAATATGATTATACAGACAGAGCGTTTAATTCTTAGACCCTTTACCGAGCAGGATATCGATGCCCTCTATTTGATGAACAGTAACTCTGCGATGTTGAAATACATTCCAACCGAGCCTTTTACTGAGCGTGAGCAAGCTCGTGAACTGTTCCACAATGTGATCCTTCAGGATTATCAACAACGGGGATTTGGCCGCTGGGCTGTTGAGCATAAGGCTGATAGCAAGGTGATTGGTTTTTGTGGGCCAAAATTTATTCCTGAGTTTAACGAAGTCGAAATTGGCTATCGTTATTTTCCTGAATATTGGGGCAAAGGCATCGGTACCGAAGCTGCTCAAGCAGCAATCAGCGTGTTCCCGCAGTTTGGCATTACGCAAATCATCGCTTTGATCTTAGAGGGGAATTTAGGTTCTGAAGCAGTGGCTAAACGCATAGGAATGCATTGGCGTGAACCTAGCGAGTTTATGGGGTATAAAGTCAACGTCTACGCCAAAACTTTATAACTAACCATTTGTATTTTAATAAAAAAACCAGCCGATGGCTGGTTTTTTTATGATATAGCTTACAGCTAAGACACTATTGAAATATGCCTTCGAGCGAACTTATTCGTCGTTATGATCACAGGTGTCATTTGTGCAATGGCCGTACAAATATAAACTGTGGTTTGTCAGCTTAATATTATGTTTACTGGCCAATTCTTCTTGACGACGTTCGATCACTTCATCTGAAAATTCAATTACTTTACCGCAAGACAGGCAAACTAAGTGATCGTGGTGATGCTGAGTCGATAACTCGAACACGGCTTTACCACTTTCAAAGTGGTGACGACTGACTATGCCGGCATCATCAAACTGGTTTAATACACGGTAAACTGTCGCTAGACCAATTTCTTCGCCTAAATCGAGCAGTTTCTTATATAAGTCTTCTGCACTGATATGTTGGTTTTCAGGTCCTTGCATCAGTTCTAGGATCTTGACTCGTGGCAGGGTGATTTTCAAACCGGCTTTTTTTAGCGCTTGATTTCCATCTGTCATTGCTAATCTCTTGATTGCAGAACCAATAGGTTCATCCGTGGATAGTGATTGCCATTATAGAGGCTCAAATTAAAAACTTAAACCTTTGTTCTAGCTTTATGGGGCTATATGCAGATAAATTGTGTTACTGAGCGTGAAATCGCAATAAATTACGGCAATTCAAGCATAGTTTTTGTAAGGTTATACCAAGGAATAATGTTCAGGATGCGAAAAATTCGGGACAATAAATAGAATAATTACAATAAAAGGAAACAGTATGTACAAACATATTGTGGTATTAACTGGCGCGGGTATTTCTGCCGAGTCGGGATTACGAACTTTTCGCGATCAAGATGGATTGTGGGAGGAGCATCATATTGAAGATGTAGCCACCCCCGAAGGTTATGCCCGAGATGCCGAGCTTGTTGAACGTTTCTATAACAGCCGTTGGGAGCAGTTACACAGTGGTACTGTGATGCCTAATGCGGCTCATGAAGCGTTAGCCAAGTTAGAGGCTGAGTTTTCTGGACAGTTATTGGTTGTCACCCAAAATATTGATAATTTACATGAGCGGGCTGGATCGCGTCGCTTACTGCATATGCATGGGGAATTATCTAAAGGCCGCTGTCCTCGCTCCCGTCAGACCTTTTTATTAAGAGAACCCTTTGGGGTAAACAACTGTTGTACGTGTTGTATTCCTGCACAAAGGTTACGTCCCCATGTGGTGTGGTTTGGCGAAATGCCGTTAGGCATGGATAGAATTCACGATGCGCTCGATAATTGTGATTTATTTATCGCCATTGGTACCTCGGGCACGGTATATCCCGCAGCGGGTTTTGTTGACACGGCCAATCATCATGGGGCGCAAACTGTCGAGGTTAATTTACAATCGCCCGATAGACACAGCCAGTTTCAATATCATTTAACCGGTAAGGCAGGGGAGTTGGTGCCTAAATTAGTCGATACTATACTCGCAGGCAAAGTGATTGGCTCCGATTTAGCCGAGTCTGATTTAAAAGAATGAGCAACGAGCCCATGGCGCAAAAACTGGCGATTATCATGCGTGGCTTGCCGGGCTGCGGTAAATCCTATTGGGTTGAGCAGTTTGTCGCTAATCTGCCGTTAGAATATGCGCTGCGCGTCCGTCAAGGCGGCATTTTCTCGACCGACAGTTTTTTCTACGAGGGAGAGGTGTATCGATTCGATGCGAAAAAACTTTCCGAATACCATCAACGTAATTTAACTGCATTTATTCAAGCACTCAGCAATGCCCAACCTGTGGTGATTTGTGATAATACTAATCTCTGCCGCTGGGAGTACATGGCTTACGAGGCCGCAGCCAAAGCCCTTGGCTATCAAGTGCGAATTATACTTGTTGGTAATCCATCAGATCCTGTTCATCAAAAACTGTGTGCTGAACGTAATCGTCACGGTGTGCCGTTAACTCAAATTCGTAGAATGGCAAAACAATTTGAGGATTGTTAACTTTCCTTTGTTTGTCATCTTTTGGTGTTATCTTCGATTCAAAATTAATGTCCAAGCCCCTGAGTAAGAGTTTCATAAGCTTGATCTTAATGACAGTTTCCCTTTTATTTGTCGATTATACTACGGCGAGTTAGTTCCTCTGGAGTGTACCTTGTTAACAAAACTGCTGCTCACCCTCGCCGTCATCATTATGGCGATTTTGCTGCTTGCTAAACGTAAGCCTGGTGTGGTTCAAGCGTCATTACAAAATACACCTGTGTTGCCGAGCCTATTGCGGCGCTACGCTATCAGTGGGGTATTTTTACTGCTGGGGCTTTGTATTTTAAGCTACAGTGTGTGGTATTGGCACGATCAGCTTAAAGTGGTGACCGTGACAATTGTATCCCCATCAGGTGACAGTTTCGGTGTTTATCATGCCCGTAAAGGCGATATCTCAGAAGCAAAGATGGTCACGGTTGAGGGGGTACATATTCGTTTTTCAAATGCTGAGCGACTAGAGATCCTCGAAGACTAAGGCATATTTATTTTACGAATTTATCTCTCCCGCCTTTTCATTGCGAAGTTATGCGTTAAACTAGCGACAATTTTTTAGCCTGCACTTAAGTGGACTTTTTAGCTTAAGTTTTTTTCAGGAGGACACATGATTACTGCCTACGTCTATAAAAACCGTCAGTTGACGGTGACAGAGATTAACACTAAGGACAGTATTCCGGCGTCGACCATATGGTTGGATCTTTATAAACCTGATGATGCAGAGCGAGAGTGGTTAAGTCATTTTTCAGTTGAAGAAGTGCCAGACGAAGAAGATATCAACGAGATTGAGGCGTCGGCACGTTTTTATCAAAACAGCGACGGGCTGCATATCAATTCCTTATTCCCACAACGGGTGGGGCAAGATGTGCGTGGGGTGAACGTTTCCTTTAACCTGCGTACTAATTTTTTACTGACTATCCGCGAAGAGGATGTCGGACTTATCCGCCTATTACGAAACTATCTGCGGTTAGGTCGGCTAGAAGTATCAACCCCTCAGGAATTGTTTCTCGAACTATTTAATTTAAAAGTGGATTATCTCTCTGACTTGATCGAAGACGTGTATACCGTGCTTGAAAATGTCGGTGAGCAGGTTTTTGACAGTGAAGAGCTTGATGATGTGTTTAAGCTGATCACATTGCAAGAAGACTCCAACGGTAAGATTCGCTTAAGTTTGCTCGATACCCAGCGCTCACTACGTTATATGCAGCGATATTACCGCGGGCAATTATCCGATGAACACTTAAAAGACTTACGTGAAATGCTCTCGGACATTGAGTCTTTAATGCCACACAGCCAGTTTATCTTCGACAAGTTAAACTTCTTGCTGGATGCTGCGATGGGTTTTAGTGGATTACAGCAGAATAAGATCATCAAAATTTTCTCGGTCGCTGCCGTTGTCTTTCTGCCTCCGACACTTATCGCGAGTAGCTACGGAATGAACTTTAATGGTATGCCAGAGCTAGAATGGCAATATGGTTATCCGATGGCGATTCTAATGATGCTTGCGAGTGCTGCGGGGACTTACTTTTTCTTTAAGCGTAAGCATTGGCTGTAATTGGCCAATTTGATTTAATCGCAAAGTATTCGCAAAAAGCCGGAGTTTCTCCGGCTTTTTTATGGGGATTATTTGCGGCTATCGCCACCAAAGTAATAACTGACGCGTTCTCGAGGGTTGAGATATTCGTGAACTTTTTCAGGTAGTGCCGCGGGAGGAAGGCAGCGGACGATACTGATCCCTTCGATTTCAAGATCAACGATAGGCGCTTGATCTTTTGGCACTAATGCATCGTAAACGAGGATTTTAGGGCAAAGTAGCTTTTGCAGATTGACCGACATCACCATCGCATATTGGCCGCTTGACAATTCCACCACACTTCCCGGGGGATAAACGCCAAGCATCTTGATCATTTTGCCAATATATTCCTGATTTAATTTCGTTTTATATTGTTTATACAAGTGTCCCAACGCGGCGTATGGCATACGAGCTTTACCCTGATTACCTGGATAACACAGGGAGTCATATTCATTCACCACTGCTAATAGCTGGGACATCTTATCAAGATCCGTTTCTTGCAATCCCTTGGGGTAACCTGTGCCATCAAGAAACTCATGGTGATTGGTGATAGCAGGGAAGGCAGCCTCAGGGAAATTCTCAGCCAGTTTGAGTAAATCAATCCCAAGAAGGGGATGTTGTCTAATAAAATTAAGCTCAGGCGCAGACCAAGGTGTGGTCTTTTTCAAAATCTGCGGTGGCACTTTGAGTTTACCCACATCATGAAATAGCGCACTTAAACCGATTAATTCAATTTCACTTCGGTCCCATTCCATCTCTTTGGCAATCAGCATGGCCAGTATGGCAACGTTTAATGAATGGTAGTAAATACTCTCATCCTGTTTGGCGTCACTCATTAAGTGCAGTACTAGATTATCGGAAGTTAACAGCTGTTCCACCATACTGTGGACTAACACCTTAGCATCATCAACGGCATTCAATGGTCGATTGCGTAGTTTAGAAATCATACTGCGCATCATGGCCACTGAACGGGTGAAGTTTTGTTCCGTTTTATGAATATCTCGGCGTAGTTTTTTCTGGACTTCGATTTGCTCAGCCTTATAGACATCCATATCATTTTTAAGATCGTGCAGTTCTGGACTCGGTGGCAGCTTGATAGGGTTAATGGCCTCAGGATTTAGCGGTGCGGTTTCACTGCGCTCTAAATCGACAATTACGTGTTCAATACCGAGATTTTTAATTAATTCAATTTGCGCAGCCTGTTTTATGTGAAAGCTACTGAATAAAAAAGGATGATCTTTCCAAGCAACGGGTAACCGCACAAAATTACCCACTTGTAATTGATGAATTGATACTTTACAGCTTTTTTTCATATTTTTGTTATCGTGAAGCCAATGGCGTTATTTTATATCAATGGTGCAGCTTTACAATTACTTAACTAACATGTCAGCATAGTAAGATTGGAAAATAACCGAAGCATTGAGCCTATATGGATTTTATCGAAGTATACCCTAATGCGATACCTGAAGACCTATGTGATCGTCTCATTCTTGCGTTCGAAAACCACTCAGGTGTGGTTGATGGGCAAACCGGTAACGGGGTAGATCTTGAAAAAAAGATCAGTCGAGATCTTACACTAGATAATTTCATAGATTTACAGCCACTTAAGAATGAGTTGTTATCTTATACCCTTAAGGGGACCGCTGATTATTTTACTCAATATTCGATGGCGTTGATGGGGGCGGTGGCGGTTTCTGTTAGTGATGAACAAGGTCAAGCTGTGACTCTAACGCCAACGAATTTTGAGCGTCTTGGTAAGCCGAGAGCCGAAGCATTGGTCAAATATTTATACCGCAGTGGTAGTATTAATATTCAGAAATATCAAAAGAATAAAGGTGGATATCCCCACTGGCATTCCGAGCAATTTCCTCAGCTTAACCACAACGAGGCCTTACACCGTGTGGTGCTTTACATGTTTTATTTAAATGATGTAGAAGAGGGCGGCGAGACCGAGTTTTATTATCAGCAGCGTAAAATTGCACCTAAAAAAGGCACAATGGTGATTGCGCCAGCAGGTTTTACTCATTCTCATCGTGGCAATATGCCTATCAGTAATGATAAGTACATTGCCACCTCTTGGGTGATGTTTAATCGCGCCGAGCAGCTTTATGCTGTTTATGCATAGGATAGTTAAGTTGGGATGGTAATTCTGAATCGCGCGCCTTCAAGATGGCTTTCTTCAATACTTAGACTTCCGCCATAACTACTGACAATTTCATCACATACGGCTAAGCCAATCCCTTGCCCCGGCGATTGGCTGTCAGCTCTCACGCCGCGCTGAATAATTTTTTGCCTAAGTTGTTCTTCTACGCCTGGGCCATCATCTTCGACGATCAATTCAAAATCACCCTGCTCATTAAAATGTGCTGTTACCTGTACTTGGCTAATACATAGCCTGAAGGCGTTTTCCATTAAGTTACCGCAGAGTTCCATTAAATCGCCTTTATTACCGGGAAACAATAAATTAGTCGGGATGTTGGCCTTAAATTTCACCTGTTTGTCA
Organism: Shewanella sp. MM_2022_3; assembly: GCF_022557375.1. Taxonomy (NCBI): domain Bacteria; kingdom Pseudomonadati; phylum Pseudomonadota; class Gammaproteobacteria; order Alteromonadales; family Shewanellaceae; genus Shewanella; species Shewanella sp. MM_2022_3. The sequence goes on along the minus strand of NZ_JAKZGV010000018.1, from coordinate 22,236 downwards.
CGGTAAATTTTAAATAGCATTTGCGCGAGTTGCTCAACAAGTGGGGCAATAGCGGTGTGTTCCTGCTTTAATCCCTGGCGACCTAACATGGCGCGTTTTAGTTGATATTTAACCAGCTGATCCATTTGGCTGATCTGCTCCATGATTTTTTCATTGGCAGATTGCTTTGTCAGACTTGTATCATCGGTAATGGCGTGAACGGCTGCAAGACGAGTTTTTAAGCTGTGCGCCAGATCGTTCATCGCGTTTTGATAGCGTTGTTGTTGGGCGCTCGATTGCTGTAATAGTTGGTTAAGCGCTTGAGTTACGCCTTCAAGCTCAACGGGGTAACCTTCTGAAAGTGACTTAGTCTTACCTTGGTTTATCGACTGCAACTCGTTTTGCATTCTTACTAGTGGACGCATCCCCCAATATGCCGCACTGACCAGCAGAATCAGTGCGAGAGCGAGCACCATGGCCAGACGGATATAGGTGCGTTTACTGAATTTGCTGTATTCCTGCTCGAGCTTAGCTGCATCTTTCATTACAAGCAGGTTGTAATGTACGCCAGCGATTTCTACCGCGAGCAAATATACAAAGTAACCTCTGTCATCGGCCATGGTGAGGTAATAGGGCGGAGAGTCGTTACGGATTTCGTTGAAACGTTCGCAGGTATCGAAGAGGCCACGGTCAACAGCGAGGGATGAGGTCCATACTTGTTTAAACTTCTCATCACAACTTGCGATTACATACCGCTCTTGCTTGTTGTTTTCCTCTAACCAAGCACTGGTATCAGGAATAAGATCATGTTCTCTAAGCTCGGCGGCAACTTGTGGAATTTCGGCGATAAGCTGGGCGGTTTCTTCGTTATAGCTATTTTGCGCATGCAGAATGTTGACCATCCAAGCGAGGCCAAACCCTACTAAGGTGATGATAGATAACGAGGTGAGAAACATCCGGGTAAGCAGACGTTTCTTGAATTTGAGCCTTAGTTGCATGGCAGATTAAATTTATATCCTTGGCCACGGATTGTGGCTATCGGATTATCAATGCCATCGCGGGTGAGTTTTTTACGTAAGCGACTCACCATCACTTCGATAGTATTAGGATCGCCTTCTTTGTCGCCATAAATGACATCTAATAGCCGCTGTTTTGCGACGACTTCATGACAATGGCGCATTAAATATTCGAGGATAAGGTACTCGAAGGCGGTGACTTCCATAATGTCATTGCCGAGCGTTACTTGTTTAGCGGCAAGATCAAGTTTTAACTCACCACTGGTAATGACCGGTTTGACAAAGCCTGCGCTACGTCTGACTAAGGCGTCAAGTCTTGCGACAAGTTCTTCTTTTTGGAAGGGTTTAACTAAATAATCGTCAGCGCCCGCATTGAGGCCTTCAACTTTATCTTGCCAATTCACCCTCGCTGTGAGGATAAGAATGGGGGCTTTAACGCCTTCTTCACGTAATTGTTGGATAAGACTAATACCATCTTGATCGGGCAAACCTAAATCGACAATGGCAACATCTATGGGGTAATTGGTTGCTTGGAAAAAACCTTCTTTGGCAGTGAGGGCCACTTGAACTTGGTTGCCCAAATCGCTTAACTGTACTTTTAGATGATGGGATAAAATAAGATCATCTTCAACAACCAAAATTCTCATAATACTCATGCCTTAACGTCGACTGGACTCAGTGTACGCAAATTATACGCGGGAGCCAAATATTGTCTTATCTTACCCACAAGGAACTTAACCTCGGCTGACCAAGGTTCGTTAGTGGTGAAAATAAGTACTAATCCATTGTCTTTAAAGTCATTATCTTTAATGTATTGTTAATGGCTATTGCCTTTATTTCGCTTTATTCCAGATGCCGTTGCCGCTCCACACAGCTCCTAAACTAAATAGCATTACGCTGCCCATGATGATCGCCAGCCTTAACCAAGGCTCTCCATGAGCGAGCCGTATCTGTACAGCATCGATTGCAGTGGTTCCCCAAACGGTGATGACACTGATAAACAAAGCGGCTTGAACTATTCGAATCACAAGTGGTTGTTTAATAAGCAGGAAAAAAGGTGCTATAGCAAAAAGGCTTGTGAATACAAGCTGGTCATACCGTAAAAAATGTGCGCTTAACAGCCAAAAGGCGACAATCATCCAACTCACTCTCCACCACATAATCTTCTCCAACGCCAATATTGATGCAGGCTAATATAGCGATATTTAAAGGACTATTCTATTTACTTGTTCACAGAATGGTGATATTGCAGAATAAACAAGCCCAACAAAGTTGGGCTTGGGATGATCAACATAAACGATAAATTATAGGGATATTTTTAATCTATTTTATGGACTTGCTCATCAAAGCTTGGGGCAACTTTGCCAGCTTGAGTATTATTAAAGACGGTTTCATTAAATTCGCCTTCTGATTTGGCGATCACGACTGTGGCCACACAATCACCAGTGACGTTTACTGCGGTACGTACCATATCCAGTAGTCGGTCGACACCAATAATTAACGCAATACCTTCAACGGGGAGGCCAACTTGGTTAAGCACCATCGCGAGCATTATGAGGCCAACACCAGGAACGCCTGCAGTACCAATTGAGGCCAGAGTCGCGGTTACAACCACCGCCGCATAATCGGTAAGGGTTAACTCAATGCCAAATACTTGAGCGATAAATACCGTTGCGACACCTTGCATAATAGCCGTGCCATCCATGTTAATGGTGGCACCTAATGGCAGGGTAAAAGAGGCGATTTTATTATCTACACCAAGTCGGTGTTCTGAAGCTTCTATGGTAATAGGTAAGGTAGCGTTAGAGCTGGCGGTGGAAAAGGCAAATAACTGTACATCGCGCATTTTGCGAATAAAGATCAACGGACTTAAACCTGAAAACACCTTAAGTAAAATGGGATATACAATAAAAGCGTGAATAAGCAATACGACGAGTACGACAAAGAAATACTGAACCACGCTGCTGAAAGTTTCTACGCCGAGAGTTAAGGCAAGTTTACCCATTAGAGCAAAAACACCGTAAGGCGCAAGCTGCATAATCAGGGTAACTACGCGCATAATCACTTCGTTTAAATCTTCAAACAATACAGCAATACGTTTACCACGCTCGCCAATATGAGCGATAGCAAACCCGAAAATCACTGCAAAAATAATGATTTGCAGCATATTGCCTTCGCTCATGGCTTGCATTGGATTGGTCGGCACTATGCTGATTAATACATCAGCGAGACTCGGCGCTTCTTTTGCAACGTAATGCATTTTCTCTGACGCGAGTGAAGCATTACCCGGGTGGACTATCACTGCACTGATAATAGCTAGTACTAAGGCTATAGCGGTTGTGAATAAATAAAAGGCTAATGTTTTGCCGCCTAATCGCCCTAATTTTGAGGGTTCACTTAAGGAACATGTCCCACAGACTAAGGAAATAAATACCAGTGGAACGACTAACATTTTTAAACTTGAGATGAAAATCGTACCGATAACATGTAAAAAGCCGTTGGTAATATAGTCCTTAATAAATGCACTATCCGGAAAGTAATTACGTAGAAATAGTCCAATTGCAATACCCGTAACCATGCCGATTAAAATTTTACTGGTAAGGCCGAGTTTATGTTGTGATGAGGTTGCCATGGGGGTTCCTGTGTGTTTTTTATACGTTCTAATATTGGCGACGACAAGACTAGCAAGAAAATGCAGAAGTTTAAATGAGTTCTAATGTTAAACTAAGTTCAAAATATGCAAAATAAAATAAGAGAGTAATGGAAAAGTTACGTGAAAATTGTGTAATGTTAGCCTATAAGTTATAAGCGTCAATCTTAGTATTATCATTAGAATAACAGGGAGCCTGACAATGAAGTCAGCGTATAAGGTTTTTCTCGCAGGACTATGTTCACTTTTTTTGGTTGCATGTGGAGGCGGAGGCAGTATCTCCGATGATGGCTCCGGCACCCCCCCAACCCCAGGTGTTATCACTGTCACTATGGGTATTTCCAATACCGATATTTCCGCTTTAGCTCCCGCAACAGTAACTGCGAAAGTTGTTGACTCCAAAGCCGGTGCGTTAGTTGGTGAATTGGTGACATTTAGTTTAAGTAGCGCCAATATCGGATCATTTGACCCTTCTACAGCGACAGCATTAACTAATGGCGAAGGTATTGCGACCATTATATTAAATACTGCAACTATCGCAGGTGCTGGTACAGTGACTGCAAAAATTGATACAGGCGAATCTGGCAAAATTGGCTTTGTTATGAAAGGCGATGGTGGTGAGGCTGGCGGTGGTGCGCAAGTTAATCTTGCTCTCACTGACACGAACGGAAACGCAATTCAAACTATTACCTCATTAAATCCTGGAAAACTCACCGCAACAGTGACAGGTATTAATAAACCTACGATTGTGACTTTTGATAATGATATTGGTGATTTACCTATAAAAACTGCAGTAACCAATGCTCAAGGAAAAGCGAGTGTTGATATTTATGCTGGTAATACCTTAGGTGCCGGAACCATTACTGCTTCGCTTGCCAGTGGTGAAAAAGGTACGGCTGTGGTCGTGGTGGGTGCAACTAATGTTGTAATGGGCAGTGGCAATCCATTTGTTGCTGGTAAAGCAAGTGTCAGCGTGACTGACTTAACCGCAGGTGGCACAGCCACAATTTCTGTAGTGATTCAGGATGACCAAGGTAAGCCTTTTACTCAAGCTGTCGATGTAAAATTCTCTTCTTCATGTTCCACTAAATCTTCTCCAGAAGCAGAGATTAGTTCTCCTGTTCCTTCTGTGAATGGAGTTGCTACTACCACTTATTTAGCTAAGGGGTGTTTGGGTCCCGATCCCATTAATGTTACGGCCAATGCTGGTGGTTTAAACCTTTCTGCTACTGCTTCAATCAATGTGTTACCAGCCAATGTTGGCAGTATCGTATTTCTTTCCGCAACACCACAAAACATTGCCATTTTAGGTACGGGTGGTGCAGAGTCTTCTGAAGTTAAGTTCAAGGTGTTGGATACTAACAGTAATCCTGTGAGCAATCAGCTGGTCAACTTTAGTCTTAACACTACAACTGGTGGTATCGAGCTAGATCCCGTAAGTGCAACGACTAACAACCAAGGGATTGTCCAAACTGTCGTTAAAACCGGTACAGTGGCTACTTCTGTTCGTGTTACAGGTGTTGTCGCAGGTTCGTCCCCAGTTATCTCTAGTCAATCTAGTCAATTAATCGTATCTACAGGCATTCCTGACCAAGATAGTTTTTCACTATCTGCATCGACTTTGAATGCTGAAGGTTGGGATGTTGATGGTACTAAAGTAACAGTGACTGCTCGCTTAGCGGATGCATTTAACAACCCTGTACCAGATGGAACTACAGTTTCATTCACTACTGAAGGTGGTGCGATTGAGGATGCTTGTCAAACGGTAAAAGGGACTTGTAGTGTGGTATGGACCAGTCAACTTGCCAGACCTGAAGGCCAAACGTTGATAGACGCTACTGGCGCATTAGTTCGTCCACCTGTTGCTACACTTGCAGCTAATTTAGGCAACGTTTACGGCCAAAAATACGGCGGTAGAGCAACCATAACGGCTACCGCGATTGGCGAGGAATCTTTCCCTGACCTAAATGGTAATGGCCGCTTTGATGCATCCGAATTTAGCGCCTTTTTAACTCAAAAAGATGTGAGCGGTAAACCTTTCGATTTAGATGATGCTTTTAACGACTATAATGAGGACGGTTTTTTCAACCCTCAACAGTCTGGAGGCCAAGCGGGGGGAGAGCTAGAAGAGTTAATCGATTTTAACTCTAACGGTGTTTTTGATCTCAAAGACAGTAAATACAATGGTGTGCTTTGTTCTGTACCTGCTCATGCTGGTTGTGCAGATGGAATATCTGAACCCAAATCACTCTATGTTCGAGGCAGTTTAGTGATAGTGATGTCAGGAAGTACAGCTTATGCAACACCTAGAGCAGATGTACTTATTGACGATAGCTATAGCCTAAGTAAAGACCAGAGTATTGATATTATTGGTAAGGATGCCGCAACGGTTTACTTCACCATCTCTGATTTACACAACCAACAAATGCCTGCTGGCACCATCGTTCGATTTAAAGCAAGTGCAGGTTCAATAGCTAGTGGTGCAGAATATACATGGCCAAGTAGCAATTATAATGCTGGGCGTGAGTTTAGTGTGTCCATCAAGGGTGAGGAAAAACCTAACGCGGGTACCTTCATTGTCGAAGTTGAAACCCCAAGTGGTGTGGCAACTCAAGTTCTGTCTCTGCCGATAAGAATTAATTAGTCATTAAAATTTGTAATTAAAACGGGGAGCTATATGCTCCCCGTTTGTTTTTGATTAGATACTTGGTAAAACGTCAGCATGGCATTTACCATGCTGACGGTTGATTACTCAGCAAGTAAACCGCGGCTACGCAACAACGGTTCGATTCCTGCCTCTTTTCCACGAAATTTTTTATACATCAACATAGGGTCGTCACTGCCACCCTTAGACAAGATGTTGTTGCGGAAGGCATCGGCGGTCGCCTTATCGAAAATGCCATTTTCTTTAAAGGCTTCGAAGGCATCGGCACCTAAAATATCCGACCAGAGGTAGCTGTAGTAACCGGCTGAATAACCGCCCGCGAAGATATGCGAGAAGTAAGTGCTGCGGTAACGTGGGCTGATCTCATTAATCAATCCCATGGCAGCTAACGAGTCGGCCTCAAACTTGGCGGCATCCTTAGGCGTGGTATCGGTTAGGGTGTGCCAATCTAAATCGAGCTTTGTGGCGGCCATATATTCAACGGTCGCAAAGCCTTGGTTGAACTTGCTGGCGGCTTGGATTTTTTTCACCAGTTCCTGCGGGATCACTTCACCAGTTTTGTAGTGCTTAGCAAATTGCGCGAGCACTTCGGGCTGAGTCATCCAGTTTTCGTTGACCTGTGAAGGGAACTCCACATAGTCACGAGGTACTGCTGTTCCGCCCTGTGAGCGATATTCGACATTGGATAACATGCCGTGCAGCGCATGGCCAAACTCATGGAACAGGGTGCTGGCTTCATCGAAGGTGAGCAACGCAGGTTCATTACCCGCTGGGCGAGGGTAGTTCAACACGTTGACAATAATGGGTTTAGAATCGACACCATTCATATGGTATTGCTTGCGGAACGAGTTCATCCAAGCGCCGCCGCGTTTGCTATCACGGGTAAAATAGTCGCCCATAAAGATGGCCATAAGCTTGCCGTCTTTATCATGCACTTCCCAAGTACGCACTTCTGGGTTGTATTTGGGTAAGTCGGTACGTTCTTTAAAGGTTAAACCATAGAGGCGATTGGCCGTATAGAACACGCCTTTTAGGGTGCTGTCGAGGGAGAAGTAAGGACGAGTTTGCTGCTCGTTAAAGCTGTACTTCGCAACACGGATTTTGTCTGCGTAGTAATCCCAATCCCAAGCTTGCAGCTTAAACTTGCCGCCTTGGCTGTCGATTAACGCCTGCATATCCGCAACCTCAGCCTTGGCTTGGGCAAGGGCTGCTGGCCAGACTTTGTTGAGTAAGCCATAGACATTTTCAGGCGTCTTGGCGGTGCGATCTTCTAACACAAAATCCGCATGGGTTTTATAGCCCATGAGCTGCGCACGTTCGGCACGTAGCGCGGCAATTTTTGCCAGAATGACTTTGTTATCATTGGCATTATTGTTATTACCACGCTCGATATAACCCTTATAGAGTTTTTCGCGTAGTTCGCGATTATCGGCATACGTTAAAAATGGCGTGATAGACGGGCGTGACGTGGTAAATACCCATTTGCCTTCGTGGCCACGCTTTTTCGCGGTTTCGGCGGCGGTGGCAATCACATCGGCGGGTAAACCAGACAGGTCAGCTTGCTTATCAATCACGAGCTCGAAGGCATTGGTTTCAGCTAACAGATTGTCGCCAAAGGCTAAGTTAAGCTTGCCGATTTCTTCGTTCAGGGCGCGCAGCTTGGTTTTATCCTGCTCGCTGAGGTTAGCACCGCCACGAGTGAATGATTTATAGGTGTCTTCCAGTAATTTGGCCTGAGCCGTGTTGAGCTTTAGGCTGTCTTTGCTGTTATAAACGGCTTTAACGCGTTGAAACAGCTTATCGTTCAATAAGATATCATCTTCTGCCGACGATAACATTGGCGAGACTTCCTTGGAAATCGCTTGCAGCTCAGGAGTAGTATCAGCGCCAGTTAAGTTAAAGAAGACGTTGGATACGCGGGTGACGAGATCGCCCGAAAACTCCATCGCTTCAATGGTGTTGGCGAAGGTCGGCTTGTCTTTATTATCGACAATCGCTTGGATTTCTTCGTGTTGTTGGGCGATACCCGCCTTAAAGGCAGGGAGGAAATGCTCGGGCTTAATCTTATCGAAGGCCGGTATTTCCATAAACGTATCATAGGGTTTAAAGAATGGGTTGCTGGCATTTTGGCTGATGATCTGTGCCGACATGGCATTCGGTGCGACTTTCGCCTGCGCCGCAGCATCGCTATGCTGTGCACTGCAACCGCTTAAGGCGAGGGCGAGCGTGATAGCGCTAAAGGTCAGTGTGATTGCGCGTGGTTTGAGTGTTCGCGCGTTAAGGGCCTGTGATTTTAGGCTTAGTCCCTTCATGTCAATTCCCCGTTAGGTGATTATTATTCTATCGGATTAATGGTACAGCAAGCCATTAATATTATTTTAAGCTGACTGTTTAGCATGTATCCGACTAAGGGTTCCATCGATTTTGTGTTTTGTTTGTAACAAATGGTTAGCCTGCGGTTTTTAACGGAAGAACTATGGCAAACTGAGCCCCGCACTAAGGCAATATTCGGCAAAGGATAAAGCCATTACTTTGGTGCGTTTGAATGTAAGTCCCTCATCATACAAATAATAAATAGGACCTCTATGGAATTGCTTCAGTTTAACTGTACGAGCCTCTGTCGTCGTTTTTCTTATTCCCTATTAGCCGCTGCGCTGTGGACATCGCAAGCAGCAGCGTCATCAACTAGCATTAGCCAAGATGCGCTTAAGGTGGCCGATTATGCGGTGAGCACCTATGACGCACAGATGGTCAAGAGTCTGGCGCATTTAATCAGTTTTAATACCCAAGCAGTGGAGGGGCAAACGCCCGATACCAACCCCGCTTTTATTGGTTTTAAGTCGAGTTTAAAAAGCTTGAGCCAAGAACTCGGGCTCGATTATGCCGACCACGGTTATGTTGTATTGATTGGCCTCGATGCCAATGTTGTCGATGCCCAACGCTCACAGGTTGAGAAATTGGGAATCGTTACCCACGGCGACGTGCAACCCGCCAATCCCGCGCTCTGGACTAAGAGTCCTTATGTGCTGGATACCGAGTCTGAACCTGGCAAGCTGATAGGTCGCGGTACCGAAGATGATAAAGGCGCGATTGTCACCGCCATGTATGCGATGAAGGCCATCAAAGATAAACAACTCAAACGGGAAAAACGCATTGAGCTGTTGGTGTATTTAGCCGAAGAGTCCGATTGGGATCCACTCAAAGCCTTTTTAGCCCATTACACTCCAGCGCAGATGAATATCACCATAGATGCCGAGTATCCTGTCGTCACCGCCGAAAAGGGTTGGAGTAAGATTGGCTTTACTGTACCGAATCTTGAGTCAACGCAGGAGCTGGGCGTCGCAAAAGTTCCTAGCTTAACGGCATTCTCAGGCGGCTATTTTGCTAGCCAAGTGCCACAGCAAGCCGAGGCGCAAATTCATGCCATTACCCCAAGCTTGTTTGAACAATTACAGGCGAGCGCCGCAAAGCAGCAGGGGATGAAGTATCGATTCGAGCGTACTTGCGAGCAGGCCGTGTGCGACTTGCATATTTTTGCCGACGGTAAGGCGGCCCATTCCTCAACACCAGAAGATGGGGTGAATGCCGTGACGCATTTGGCCTCGCTACTTCAGCCATACACTTGGCCTAAAACCACTGCGGCTTTGACGGTCGCCGCCATGAATGAGTTAGTAGGGGTGGGGATTTATGCCGAGCAGTTTGGCGAACTGGCCTATAAAGATGATTTTATGGGCGCTTTAACGCTGGTCCCCACTGTCGTTGCGCAAACGAGTAAAGGGACTGAAGTCACCATTAATTTACGTCGACCAGTGGGCAAAACGCCTGAGTTACTCTCAGCCCAAGCCAAGGACGCGCTGAACAAATGGCAAACTGAGCATCAAGTGACACTCATCGACGTGGAAAGTTATTGGGGCGAGCCTATGGTGATGAAGGACGCGCCACAGCAACAAACTCTGCTCGACGTGTTTGCCCACTTTACTGGCATAGCCGACCCTAAACCCGTTGCGATTGGCGGCTCAACTAATAGTAAATTATTCCCGAATGCCTTAAGTTTCGGCCCCGCCATGCCGGGCGTGGAATACACTGGCCACACCGAGAAAGAATTTATTACCCATAAACAGTTTATGCTGAATCTGAAAATGTACACCGCCGCTTTTATTGAGTTAACCGCCGCAAAATAGTGTGCTTTTTAATGGGCTTGATTAATTAAAGCGATGGGTAAAATACAACATAGGGTGAAAGGCGCTGATTTCACGCCAAAACTCATCGGTTTATAAGATAATGGCGGCTAATCCGAAATAGCCGCCATTGCATTTAATCGTTAAAACAAGATAACAACTGTTTATCCGGCTAAAAGTTATTGCCCCAAAACGAGTTAACTCGTTGTCTGTGGCGCAGTCAAACGCAGACTTTTTCGCCTACAAATTTTCATCCATATATCTCAAATGTTGCAATGTTTTGGGATGCCTAAAAACTGGACAGGCATACAGTCATATCGGAATCATGACGATTTTTATTCCAACTTCGTGCGCGTTTTCACATTCCAATATGAATAAATATTCTTAAAATCATTCAATTATAAAACCTATGGGTTAGATAATAGGTTTGGGAAACGCGCATGCGCGTTTTTCCAGATGGTGAATTTAGCAAAATGCTGATAAGTTCATTACATACAAATAGTTAACTGTGCGCGTTTTCACTGGTCCAACGAGGTAAACGCGCATGCGCACGAATAAAATGTTAGTGGTCAATGATGAATCGAATCCTATTTTTTATCTTTGCTCTTCTGAGCTCACATGGGATCGCTGAGGAATCAGAAGCTCCAGAAACTATCTGGTTAGAATCAGATGAAATGGTTTCTTGCATTCCACGCGAGTTAGGCCGCGACGATGTTCTCCGAGTTAATCTTAGTGAGCATCACGGTAAGGAACTTGCCTTATACAGGCACGACGAAAACCTATGGCTATTTTTGGTAGTTGGCTCACCGCCATCAACCATGAAGTCTTTAATGTCTTCTCAACAGTTTGAAAGCGCAAAGAAAATTGAAATATCTCCAACCACAACAGGGTATCGGTGGGATAACAAAAGCGCTAATGAGACGATATTTTCTAAACCTGGGAAATATACCCTCTATGTAAGTGAAAACTTGGAAAGTGAGGACGGCGGCTATAAATGCGAGCTATTTGTCAAAGGCCACTAACAAGCAAAGGCAGCATCGCCCTGCGGGCTGGACGCGCTAACGCGCGCCGCTGCTTTGGTAGTTATGAGGCAAGCCATGTCTGAGTTACGTCGCCTTGTCGGTGAACATTTGGTTGAACTTTCTCTTGAGGGTGGAGAGTTATTTGCTCGTTTTGGTTGTGGCAGCCTCAGAGCATTTACGCCGGCCTCATTGACAGGGCCTGTAAGCGAGCTGGTTGGCAGGGTGGTCCAATCAATAAATTTTAAAGATTCAGTGGCATTGATCTTAATTATGGGTGGCGGCGCTACTATAGAAATCTCATTAGCTCCGAGCGACTACAGTGGGCCTGAAGCATTTTGTGCAAGATTTAACGATGGGGTGATTGTGGTTGAGAATAAAACTGGACACCCAGCCTTAATCGAGCGGTAGTTAATCTTCGACTATGCTTTGGTTAAGCATTGAACAAGGAGGTTTGTATGCCGCGCCCTCGTAGAGCCCAGATAAGTCTTGAAGATACACCCTATTACCATTGCTGTAGCCGCGTTGTTCGGCGGGCTTTTTTATGTGGTGATGATAGTTACTCGGGTAAAAACTATGACCATCGCCGTTCTTGGGTGGAGTCATTATTATTTGAACTTGCAGACGTTTTTGCAATTGATGTGGCGGCCTTTGCAGTGATGTCGAATCATCTGCATCTGGTGCTGCGGGTGGATATTGACAGTGCTAATCGTTGGACTGACCGCGAAGTGCTTGAGCAATGGCATAAGTTGTTTAAAGGCGATGAGTTAACGCAAAAGTTCGTTAAAGGTGAGTTGGTCGAGGCGTATGAGGTCAACCGATTAAAGCACTCAATCGCCCTTTATCGCGGTCGATTATGTGATATTTCATGGTTTATGCGCTGTCTGAATGAACCGATTGCAAGACAAGCAAATCAAGAAGATAACTGCACAGGTCGTTTCTGGGAAGGTCGGTTTAAATCCCAAGCATTACTCGATGAAGCCGCAGTATTAGCCTGCATGACTTACGTTGATTTAAATCCGATTAGAGCACAACTCGCTGATACACCTGAACAATCCGACCATACCAGTATTCAACTACGTATTCAGGCCGTATTAAAAGGTGAGCAGCCGAGCAATCTCCTGCCATTTATTGGTCACGAGTGCGACAACCAACCCAATGGCATTGCGTTTGTCTTAACGGATTACCTTCAATTGGTGGATGATACCGGCCGAATCATTCGCAATGATAAACGTGGATGCATCAGCGAAAGTAGCGCCAAGATACTGAACAGATTAAATATTCCCCATGATAATTGGCTCAAGCTGACCACCGAGTTTGGCAAACTATTTCATGGGCCAGTGGGCACATTGCAAGAACTGACCTATTACTGCGAACATCTCGAAAAGCGACGACGGCACTTTGCATCAAGCTGCCAGCACTTGCGCTGCAACTGACAACGACTTATATAACTTCGAAAATAACCCTTGCTGAGTATCTCCTAAGAGCTGGGATGATTTATCTCGTCTGAAATGCCCGATTTTTTAAGGGATTAGCGCAATTTATTGCCTCAGATGCTGTCCCTATAACTTTTGATGGTTCTTTTTTAACAATGTTAACTTTTACAAGTTGTAGGCAAACTGAAAGTGCATTATGTTGTTGATTTAAAATGGGTGGCTTGATTTATCGGTGGGCAATCAAATTGATTAGAATATTATCACCAAATTACGATTAATGAAGATAAAGAAGCCAACCGAGCGTACCATCAATGACTGACTCACAGTTTCGAGTTGCACCAAATTTCGATTTTTACACTGAAGTAGTTCTCGAGCAAGCAGATGTAATGTTTGCCACCTTCTTCGTTAGCAAAATGACCTCTAGCTAACTCCAACATCAATATGTTGACCAAATTTTAGTAATACTACAGAGTTCTGGCCTTATCTGTTATCTCCCCCTAGCTAATAAGAAAATCAGGTATGAGTGTTAGCTTGAATACGCGGCAGAAAAGCGACAATAATCAGTCGAAAGTGAGCATGACAGAATTAGAACGGTATCCGATATCAAGTGATTACCCGCTGAACTGTATAAAAAATAGCTACCAAAAAAAGCCAATTCCTTTAGCATCATTTATACCTGTTGATATAGATTTGGCGGCAAAGTCAAACAACCGATTTTTGCCCTGTAAACAGCGCAACATTTAAATACTAAGATGTTAGGAGAAAAATGCGTTCACTCTCGTACTTCGTTGTAATTGCTCTAGGAACCTATATTGGCTACCATTTTATTGGGCTTGCTGCATTATATTTTTGGGTTGGCATTATCGAAAACATTCAAACGCCATCACCAACTACTGCAAAAATAATAATTTACTTACTTTCTACTCCGGGCTGGGCTTTTATGTTGTTTTTGCTTTTTCGTGTTTATATATGCGTTAGACAAAAACAGATTATTGTCCCGAGCAGCTATACGGGATTATATTACAAAATAGGGATTGTTATTGCCTTTGTGTCATTTCTAGCGTTTCTTGGTACATTTGTTAGTGTCCTTGGCCTGCCTGCTGGAGGAATGTCTGGAGCACCACTGGCAATGGTAATATTCCCAGCGGGCCTAATATCTGCAGCTTTAATGCTGCGCTTCGAAATACCAGAAATCTGGCGGCATCTGTGTAATGCCTCCTAACAAGAAAATTTTGTCGCCTGAAAAGAGCACGAACTTGGACCTCTATTCACTGCAGCCGCATATTCAGGTACTGTACGTATTATTACAACCATGGCTACAATTGGTCTTAAGCCATAGGAATTCTAATCCGAAACTCATCAGTTTGAGTTAATAACCTAACTCATTTATGTCCCAATGCGAGTCAGTATCTTCTTTAAGATCGACATCCGAAATGACAGTTGAAACCAACACAAATCCAACTGTCTCTTGAAGAGTTCTTCTGGCGAAACAACTCATTGCGATAATATTTTCGCTCTAAATTAACTGTTGGAATAAATCCTGATCAGTTAACTGTATTAACTAGAGCTTGTGACTATTCCAGGGGGATGCTCGGGGTTGTGATATCAGCTTTTAGCACTAAGACAATCAAGAAAATAACGCCCAATAACGGGAATAATCCCAGTATCGCGCCTAGCATCCCTGTGAGCTTAGGATGTGTCGTTTTTTTGCGACCGAGTGAATAACTCAATATGCCGAAAAACATCATGCTGGCGAAGAGCAACAGCAAGAACATTGACACAATAAATTCCTTTTTAATTCATATGTTAGAGCTGGATAATATAGAGTGAGTTAATGCTAAGTCAATCTTATTCATAAGGATTGAACGCATGGCGGTAAGCAATAGGTGAGTTTATCTATTGCTGAGTGAATCCTAAACGCCCGTAAAACAGAGAGTATCGAATAAGATCTAGATGGCGATCTAGTTAGCCATGCTACATAAACCAACATTGAGGCCCGCCTTCAGCATGTGATGTTCCCAGCATTTTACGAATTTTAGAGTGTAAATGTAGTGAGAATTGTTATCAATTGATGTGTATTGATAATTATTTTCAATTAAAATGCATCTCTCAAACAACAATGATGGGGAATCATGATGCAAAAAACGCTGTTAGCTACACTCATTGCGAGTTTTTTATTCGCACCAAGCACCTACGCAAGTGAAGACAAGTCCGCGACTAATATTGAGGTCATTAGTATCAAGGGAAGTCGTTTAGATAAGGCCGCAACAGCAACAGGGTTACCTTTAACTCTGCGGGAAACGCCACAATCCGTTACCATTATCGATCAAGAGTTTATTCAAAGTTTTTCACTCAATAGTGTCGCGGACTTAATGTTTTTAACCCCTGGCATTTATGCTCAAAAAGCTGAGACCAACCGCTATTTCTTTAGCTCTCGCGGTAATCCGATTACTAATTTCCAGTTTGATGGTGTGCCCGTTAACTATTCGAGTTTCTTTAATGACGCCTCAACTGACACTATATTATTTGACCGCGTCGAAGTGGTCCGCGGAGCAACGGGACTCTTAACAGGAGCGGGCGAACCATCGGCGGCAATTAACCTTATCCGCAAACGTCCTAAAGCGACACCTGGCGGCTATGTCAGCGCAAAAGTCGGTTCATGGGATAGCTACCGCGTTGAAGGCGATGCCTCTGTTGATGTGACGGATAGTGGTGCTGTGCAGGCTCGTTTTGCCGCTGCCTATGAGAAATCAGATAGTTATATTGATCTTGCCAAAGATGAAAACCTCCAAGTTTATGGCGTGATCATGGCAAAACTCAGTGACAGTACCTTATTTACCCTAGGTGCTGATTACAGTGACCGTGATCCAAAAGGCTCAACTTGGGGTGGTCTTCCTCTATTTTATGCTGATGGCAGTTTGGCCAATGATCTACCTCGATCGACCACAACCGCAGCCTCTTGGTCGAGTTGGCAACGTAATGGCGCGAATGTCTTTGCCACGCTTCAACATGATTTTGATAATAATTGGGACCTTAAATTTGACGTCGAACATCGTGAAGATGAGATGGACGGACACTTGCTTTATCTTTATGGCGCGCCGGATAAAACGACAGGGTTAGGAATGGGGGCATCGGCGATGATCTATCAATCGACCCGTAAACAAGATGCTGCGCGACTATTTGCTTCAGGGCCATTTGAGCTCTTTGGCCGCGAGCATAAATTGACTGCGGGTTTATTGTATTCTAAGCAAGACACAACCGCAGATTCCTATTACCCATTGAATAGCATAAGTATTGGTAACTTCTTCGAATGGGATGGCTCAGTTGCCGAACCTAATTATCCGTCGACGCCAATCTATCAAGAAGGTGAGGAAATTCAAAAAGGGGCCTATCTCGCGACCCAAATTAATTTACATGATCAATGGATGTTGTTACTGGGTGGCCGCATTAGCCAATATAAGTTTGAATCAAACGCGGCGGCTGACTACAACAATAGCGATGTCTTTACGCCCTACGCGGGCCTTATATACAACCTGAACGATAGCATCTCGATTTACACCAGTTATACCGAAATTTTCCAGCCACAGGATGCAAAAGACGCGAACAATAAGCGCTTAGATCCCATGACCGGAAATAATATAGAACTGGGTGCGAAAGGGGATTTCTTTGATGAGAAACTGACCGCTAGTATTGCCGTATTTAAAGTGCAAAAGGAAAATGTGGCAGAACGTGACCCAAATTATCCCACGCCTCTACCAGATGGTAGCTATCCAATGCGTGGAGTGGACGGAACCACTAACCAAGGTTATGAAGTTGAGTTAAACGGTAGACCAGTAGAAGATTGGGATCTGTTTTTCAGCTATACCCATAGTACATCGGAAGATCAAGACGGGGCAGCCTTTAGCACTCATCTACCGAAGGATTTGATTCGTTTATCCTCGCTTTATCACTTTGATGGTGCACTCGCGGATCTGACAGTCGGTGGTAACTTAAGCTGGCAGAGTAAAATCTACAAAGATGACGCAGGTCCCAATGGCGAGCGTTCCGAGCAAGATAGCTATTATCTAGTCAATATGATGACAAGCTATCAACTGACAGACGATGCTAAAGTTCAACTAAATATCAATAACTTATTTGATAAAAAATATTACTCCAGCATTGATTTTTACAACCAAGGTTTCTTCGGTGAACCACGGAATATTGAGTTAAACCTAAGCTATAACTTTTAAATAATCATTCCTGTAAGTTAGAGCTGTGAATGCCGTGTCTATTACAACACGGCATTCACATAACTAGGTGGTCGTAAGGTTCAACATTCGCTGAAAATAACCACTTTGCTTTGTTGGTTTGCCCGATCCTTGCAGAGATAATCGATATCCGCGACTTAGTTTAAATGTTCTTAATCAAACCGGGCGCTTGGCCTTATCTCCAATTCATTGCTTCCATGCCTTTATTACATATCACTTGTATGCCAATCAGCGATTAGTAACCGACGGCTTCGCTACCTGAATGACGGGGATCGGTGGCGCCAAATATCCCTTGGTCTGTCACCATAATGGATTGAGTGCTACCCATGGCCGATTGCACACTCACCTTATGGCCTTTGGCTTCGAGTAATGAAATGGTATCGCGGTTCAGGCTGGTCTCGACCCGCAGTTCATCGGGGAGCCATTGGTGATGAACCCGCGCAGCATTGCTGGCTTCGGCAATGTTTAAGCCGTGGTCAATTACGTTCATAATGATTTGCAGCGTGGTGGTAATGATGCGTGAACCGCCTGGGCTGCCCGTTACTAAGAAGGGTTTGCCGTCTTTCATCACTATGGTGGGGCTCATTGAACTTAATGGACGTTTATTACCTTCCACCGCGTTGGCATCGCCACCCACTAAGCCATAACCGTTAGGGGTGCCTGGTTTAGCGGAAAAATCATCCATTTCGTTATTGAGTAAAATTCCCGTGCCTTTGGCGACTAAGCCAGAGCCGTAGCTGAAGTTTAAGGTGTAAGTGTTGGACACCGCATTACCCCATTTATCGACCACCGAGAAGTGCGTGGTTTGGTCACTCTCATAGGGCGCTAGATTACCGGGTTTGATTTCTTCGCTTGGCGTTGTTTTGTTCAGGGCAATTTGGCTGGCAATTTTTTGGGCGTAGTCCTTATCCGTTAGTTGCTTGACGGGTACTTTATAAAAATCGGGATCGCCTAAGTATTCGCTGCGATCGGCGTAGGCATGCTTCATGGTTTCAGCCATCACATGGATAGTTTGCGCCGTATTGTGACCGAATTTATCGATAGGGAATTGCTGCAACACATTAAGCATTTCAATAATATGCACACCACCTGAAGATGGCGGTGGCATCGAAACCACCTCATATCCTCGGTATTGACCACGAACGGGTTCACGCTCAACAGCTTTGTAGTGTTTTAGATCTTCTAAGGTAATGATACCGCCAGCTTCTTGCACGGCCTTAACCAGCTTTTCTGCGGTTTCACCTTCGTAGAACCCTTTGGTGCCTTTCTCGGCGATGAGTTGCAGGGAGTGGGCGAGTTCTGGCTGCTTTAAAATATCATCCACTTGGAAGTCGCTACCGTCGGCCTTATAGAAGATGGCTGCCGTGCTTGGCCATTGACTCATGCGGCGCTTTAAGCCTGCAAGGGATACAGCCAAATCTGGGCTAACGCTAATCCCTTCTTGTGCCATTTTGATGGCGGGCGCAGTGACCTGTGCCATGGTCATCGTGCCATATTTTTCAAGGGCTAAACTCATGCCCATTACGGTGCCAGGTACACCGACAGCAAGGCCATGTTCACGGCTTAATTTAGTCACCGCATCGCCATTCTCATCGAGGAAAATGTCTTTTTTCGCCTTTGATGGCGCCATTTCCCGATAATCGATAGCGATAGTTTTATTTTCTTTGGCCAGATGAACGAGCATAAAGCCACCGCCGCCAATATTGCCAGCACGGGGTAAGGTAACCGCTAAACTGAATGCCACCGCCACCGCAGCATCGACGGCATTACCGCCTTGTTTCAAGATTTCAACCCCTGTGCGACTGGCCAAGGTTTCTTGGCTGGCGACCATGCCATGTTTTGCCCATACGGGTTGTGCCGTGGCCATTTGGCTGAAAATCGAAGGCTCTTCAGCATGGAGAGTGGGCGAAGACAATAAAGGCAGTGCCATGGCGATGGCGAGAATTAGAGGTCTAAAAGGTACTGCGCGGCGCATATTCAATCCTGAATTTATTTTCATTATGACTATGCAATGTGCCGAGAATTAGGCTTAATTGCAACCTTGGATCTTGGCTTAGTGTGTTTAACGGATAAGAATTCAACTCATGAGACAACTCATTTTCGCTTTTGCCAGCGCGGCGCAGAGTATTGACGCCGATAATTGGGATAGCTTGATGGGGAGGGATAATCCCTTTGTCCGACATGCCTATTTACTGAGCTTAGAGGAGAGTTTGTCGGCCTGCGCCGCCACGGGGTGGCGTCCACATCATCTGTGTGTATTCGACGCCACTGGCAGTGAATTAGCGCAAGAATTAGCGCCTGATACCGTAATAATGAGTCCAAAAGATGCCGCAGATTTTATGGATTTACCCCTGCTGGCATTGATGCCGCTTTATCAAAAATCCCACTCCTATGGCGAATATGTGTTTGATTGGGCGTGGGCGCAGGCCTATGAGCGTCATGGCCTTGAATATTATCCTAAATTATTAAATGCCATCCCGTTTACCCCTGTGCAGGGGCGGCGGATGGGGCTGTCGCCTACGCTTTCAACCGCGGAAATCAAGCTGCTAGGTCTCGTCGTATTGTCTTGTTTAAATGGGCAATTAGCGAATGCGAATGCGAATGCGGATACGCCTATGTCCTCTTGGCATAGTTTATTTGTCTCGTCTTCGCAGCAAGCACTATTTACTGAGGCATCGAATCACACCGCCCTTCGGCGTCTAAGCACTCAGTTTCATTGGCATAACCGTGGCTATGCAGATTTTGCAGCCTTTTTAGCGGCGCTCACCTCCCGTAAGCGCAAAAATATCCTTAAGGAGCGCGCTCAATTACAGCCCTATGGTTTGCAATATGAGTTTGTTGCGGGAGCGGAGATTAACAGTCAGCAATGGCAGCATTTTATTGAATGTTATCAACTAACCTACCTTAAACGATCCGGCCATCGCGGCTACTTAACCCCGACATTTTTTAACATGATCGCCGAGCGTTTGGCCGAGCAGATTGTGCTGTTGGTGGTGAGTGATGCCAAAGGGCAGATGGTTGCGGGCGCGCTGTATTTTACGGGCCGCAACGAGCAAGGGCAGACGTGCCTGTTTGGCCGTTACTGGGGCAGTATTGTCGAGCTTGAGGGATTGCACTTTGAGGCCTGTTATTATCAGGGCATCGAATATTGCATCGCCCATGGCATTGATCTATTTGATGCAGGCGCGCAGGGCGAACATAAAGTACTGCGTGGGTTCGAGCCTGTGGTGCTCTATTCCTACCACAATATTGCCCATCCTGAATTTAAGCGGGCGATTGCGCATTTTACCGAGGAGGAAGCTGCGCAAATGGAAGTGTATATACAGCAGATGCGTGAGGTATTGCCCTATAAGAAGGGCCAATAGCCACCATAAACCTAAAGCGTCGTGTCAACAAATCCGTTGGCGCGATGCGAATGATGCTATACAAAAAGTGATGTGCTAAGCACATATGACTCAAGACGGCATGTTTGATTAGCTCATCGCTAACCAGATCCCAACACCAATCATTAGGCTGCCGGCGATACGATTTAGCCAACGAATGTTATCGCCGCGACTTAAAAAGATCCGCAAACTTTTGCCACCACTAGCGTAGGCCAACATAGAAGTAAACTCTGTCACCATAATAATACTCAGTAGAGCAAGGAGCTGCGGCGCGACTTCCCGTTCTGCATTAATAAAGGGCGGTAGGAGTGACACCATAAACGCCCAACCCTTAGGGTTGGCAATGGCGGTAATAAAGCCCTGTGAAATTAAGGTAAAGTTACTGGCTCTTGGATTAGTGTCATCATCGCTGAGCATCGCCATCTTGCCTCGAGCACGCCACATCTGCACACCGATATAGCCTAAGTAAATGCCGCCAACCCATTTAAACACCTGAAAAACCTCAGGATAATTAAGCATGATGCTAGCTACGCCCATGACTGCCGCTGTAGCGACCAAGGCAACTCCCACAAGCTCGCCGAGCATCATCCACAGGGTGCGGCGAACACCAATGCTCATCCCGAGTGTCATGGCGAGTGTCATACACATACCCGGTGTGATAGAAACAAAAAAGAACGTCGGAATAAAAACAGCGAGTAAGGCAAAGTCTGGCATGGTCTAAGCGGTCTATATGAAATTAACTAGAACGCTAGTGTAATGAAAATGCTTAAGTTAGCCAACGTAGACAGGATGATGTTTCTTTTTCTATGGCTGAATGGGGTTACTTACCGCTAACTCTCTGTTTCTAATGTGGGGGAGTGAACCATCAGGATGATTGCCAAGAGCTAGTAGTCCAATTTACAAAAAGAACAGTTATGGCTTGTTTAAATAGGATTTCCTGTAAACAAGTCTCTTGTAATCGTATCGTTTAAAGATGAGCAGGCTATGCTCGCGTTTTTACATGTGATTAACCGTGAACCCAATTAGGCTGATATTGATATAAGACTTTTAAAACAGTGCTTTTTAAATAATCAATTATGTTTAAATGAGCAATTGTGTAACTTCAGGTTCGCATTCGGTATCAATTAAATATACGCATTCTTGGCTAACAATATAATAACTGTATAACTGAGTGTAAATGTGTTTGCCTAGTTCACCATAACAATCAAGCCGGGTATTTTTTACCGACTTCCATATCGGCCATGGCAACCTAAAATATTCACTGTTTTTTGTGCTGATGTTTAGGTCTTCATCTAACGGAAAGGTAATATTACGATTACCAACATGACTCAAATAAGTCTGATAGCTTGATTCATCAACTACCTGTAATCCCGCAATGGTATCGAAATGGATTTTCATGGTCACAGAGTCTTGCTGCCAACTAAGTGTTAATGAAAGATTATCTAGTTGGCAATGTACTAATGGATAGGGCTTTAGCGGAGTCTTAAGTGGAAACCAAGGCTGATACATGGATTTTTCCTCAATTTTTGAATAGAAAGCAGCTGAATAGAAAGCAGCCTAAGCATAAAGGTCATATTAAGTGTCATTGCAGTTTTATGGCAGCGAGATACGGTAAATTATGTTGATGTGATTTAGTGATTAAAATGCAGCATAACTTATTCAA